>DATMAF010000177.1:0-3384 GCA_035560315.1 Terriglobia bacterium
ATGTTTTTGCGGAACTGCGCTACTATCCGGAGCAGATTCAGGCCGCCAATTTTTTCCTGATGAGCGAGATTCCCGCCGACGTTGTCAACGCCCTTTCCGCGCGCTATGGAACGGCTTCACCGTACTTCGTGGAATTTCTGAGCACCCTGGGGCTGTTTGACCACAACAACAACCCCAAACCCGCCTGGTATACTTTCGCCAGCCAAGCCGCGGCCGGCGCCCGGTTGTCCTCGTGTGAATCCCGGCCCATTCATTAGCGCCGGAGCCGGAATCTCGCCGCCGTGATTCGCAGCGTTGCTTCCGCCCTCCCCGGCCCGAGCGGCCAGCTCAGTCCCGCCCGAGGTGATCGAGGATCAGCTTTTCTTTCTGGGCGACGTGCGCTTCCCAGCTATGCAGTTCCGCAAACGCCATCCGGCGCCGCCGGCAGGCTTCGGTATCCGAGGCGAGAGCGTCGGCCACCAGCCGGGCAAACTCCTCCCGGCTCTCCGCTACGCGCACATAATCGCGCAACTCCGCCACGGCGGGAATCGCGGTGGAAACCACCGGCTTGCCGGTCGCCAGATACTCGAACAACTTCAGGGGATAGATGTAGCGGGTGGTCTCATTCCGCTGATAGGGCATCAAACAGACATCCATCCCCTTGAGATAGGAGGGCAGGAGTTCCACGGGTTTCATGCCCAGGACGTGGATATTGGGGCGGGAGGGTATCAACTGACGCGCCTGGCCCAGGAATCCGCCCACCATCACGATCTGAAAGCGGGGGTTGTCCGCCAAGCAGCGGATGATCTCGCTGTCAAAGCGGAGCGAATCCACCATGCCGACGAAACCAAGCCGGGGAGGCGGAATGGCCGCCAGATCCTGCGGGATTTGGGTCTGCGCATCGGCCGCCTTCCGGAAATGCGGAATATCGGCGGCGTGATGGACCACAAACATTCTGGCGTTTTGCCCCGCTTTCTTCTCCAGCAGCGGCCGCGAGCCGACAAACACGATGTCCGCCCGCTCGGTCAATTGCCGGTCAATCCGCTCGATGTAGGATCGCTCGACGGGGTGACGGAAAAAGGACGGCCAGTCATCGACGCAATCGTAGATGGTCCGGCGAAAGGGCAAGCCGAGCACCGACAGGGACTGCGCAAAAAATGCCCACAGCCAGGGCTCGCGCATCCGCAGCCGGCGAAGGAGGCGGCGCAGTTCGCGAGAGAACATCGGGGCATTGAGGAGGTGCGACAGACGCAGCTTCATGTGGAAGGGGAAATAGGGGTACCTCGGGCGGTAAACAAACAGGTTGGGGCGCTCCTCCCGCAAGGAAGGCACTCCCTGGCGAATCTCCCGCTGAAACACGGCGTCGCCGTTGCGGAGCCGGGAGATCGCCGCGTGAAACGGCTCGACGTAGAGCACCCGGTTTTGCGGCGCCAGCCGCGCCATCACCTGCTGGACCGGCGTCCAATGCGCGTTCCATTCCTGCGTGGCCAGGCAAACGATCTCCTTGCCTTCCAGACGAGGGCCACCCGCCGAATTCATGGCCGCGCCCCCTCGCCGTTCATAATCGAGCGAATGACGGCGGGGGCCGCCAGATCGAACCGGTGGGAGGGCTCGTAGCCCAGCATGGCCCGGGCTTTGGAAATGTCCGCGACCGAGTAGCGCAGTTCGCCGGCAACAGCGTCGGCGTGCACCGGCGGCGTGGCCGCGCCGGCGACGCGTGCCACCGTGGCGTACACCTCATTGACCGTGGTCGGCCGGCCCGAGCCGATGTTGAACGTCTCGCCGCTGAGCTCCGCCCGCAGGGCGCAGACAAAGCCTTCGACCACGTCGGAAACGTGAACGAAATCCCTGGCCTGCTCCCCGTCGCCATAGATTACGGGCTGCTCCCCGCGGCTCAGTTGCTTCGCAAAGATGGTCACGACTCCGACATAGGGGCTGAACTGCTGGCCGGTTCCGTAGGTATTGAAGAGCCGCAGCACCACGCTTTTCATCCCGGACTTGGCCGCCAGGGTATGCGTGAGTTGTTCCCCGGCTAGCTTGGAGATGCCGTAGGGGGACAGCGGGACCGTCGGGTGCGTCTCGGGAATCGGCCGGGGGGAGGGGGCGTCCGCATAGACGGCCATGGAGGAAGCAAACAGCACCTTCCGCACCGAACCCGACTGCGCCGCCGCGCGCAGGACGCTGGCCGTTCCGCACACGTTCGTCATGGCATCCTCGACGACAAAATCAAACGAGGAACGGATCGCCACGCGGGCCGCCAGGTGAACGACGACGTCGCAGCCGCTGACGGCCCGCCGGCAGTCGTCGGGGTTGAGCGCGTCCCCGCGCAAAAACTCCGCCTCCGGGGGCAGATTGGCAGCCGTGCCGGTGGCCAGATTATCCAGAATCCGCACCCGCAGCCCTTCCTGAAGCAAGCGGCGGCTCAAGTGCGAGCCGATGAACCCCGCGCCGCCGGTAACGCAAACCTGCCGAACACTCATGCGCCGAGCCTCTGTTGCAGGGCCAGGAGACCTTGCGCGCAATCCACGCTGCCCTCGGGCGTCAGGATATGCCGCTGGATCGGCGCCGTCCCCTCCACCCGCGTGTCGTCCAGGATCACGGATTCGGAAATGGCGATGGGGTGGGAAATGGTCACCCCATGGCCCACCACGCAATCGGTCAGCGTGGCGCCCTCGTGAATGCGAACGCCGTTTCCGATCCGCTCTTCGGGAGAAAGTTTTTTGGCCTGCAGCAGGTTGCAAAACAGCAGGTCGGCGGCGGTCGTCAGGTTGATGTCATCGAGAATGGCATTGCACGGCCGGACCGGATAGCCGTCGTCGATGAGAATCTGGATGGAGTCGGTCAGCTCGTATTCATCGCGCATGGCCGTCCGCGGCGTCCTGCGGATGGCGTCAAAGATGCTCAGGTCGAACAGATACAATCCCGCCCCCTTGAGGTGGTTGCTGATGTGCCGCGGCTTTTCGATCACCCGGCGAACGAATCCCTGCCCGTCCATCAGCAGCGCATAATTTCTCTGGATGGCTCGCGGGTCCGGTTCCTCTTTCGTCGCCAGAACGGCTCCACCGCCCTGCTCCTCGAACAGCGCAAACATCGCCTGGATCGGGCCGGGCACAAAAAAAATGTCGCCCAAGAACAGCAAAAACGGGGTCTCCAGATGCGGCTCCAGGCAACCAACCGCGTGCGCAATGCCCAACTGCGTGGTTTGTTCAATGTAGCGAATCTTTACGCCCAGCCGCTGACCATCCCCCAACACTTTGGAAATTTGATAGCCCTTGTGCCCGATCAAAACGAGAATATTCTCGATTCCCAGCGACTTCATCATCTCGACGTGGTGCTGGATCAGGGGCTTGTTGCAAACCGGCAAGACCGGCTTGGGATAGTGCTCGCCAAACGGCGCCATGCGGC
>DATMAF010000178.1:0-4064 GCA_035560315.1 Terriglobia bacterium
CCGCCGGCACAGTAATAGCAGATCTGAATGTCCCAGCCGTAATGCTTCATGGCTTCCTTGATGAGAATCGCCATCGCTCCCCACGGGCAGGTGGGGCAGGCCGCTCCGACCACCGGCTTTTTCAGGTCATAGCCGGTCGTCCGCGGCGCCGCCTGTTGCGCGCTCGCCGGCCACTGCCCAACGCCAAGCAAGCAGACCGCTGCGAACGCCCCACCGATTCTGCGCAGACGAAATGACCGCATCGCCTTTTCCCTCCGGTTTCTGGATGTGCGGGTTTCCCCGATGCCTGCTGCCACAGCCTGATGATGTTCCGTTCAGGAAAATTATACGCAGATTTCCACGCCCGGGAGGAAAAATTCGCCTTCGCCGACCGCCTTCCAGTTGACGCGCGATGCCAGATTCACCGACAATCGAACGCTGGATGGCGCCTCAGGCGGCCGTCCGGGGGCGTGCGCTGTGATCTATGGGAAGGTGATGGCGATCATCCCTGCCGCCGGCCAGGGCGTCCGCATGGGCGGCAAGAAGCAGTTCCTGAAGCTGGGCGGCGTTCCGATTTTCATCCGCACCCTGCGGAAGATCGCCGCCTGCGCCGAGATCACGGAAATTTTTCTGGCCGCCCCCCCGGAAGACATCCCGGCAATGGAAGCCGCGCTAGCCGCCGAGTCGCTTCCGAAGCCGGTGACCGTGGTGCCGGGCGGGAGCCGTCGCCAGGATTCCGTGGAGAACTGCCTGCGCATTTTGCCGTCGGACACGGACCTCGTGGTGGTCCACGACGCCGTGCGGCCGTTCATCACCCCGGCGCTCATCGCCGCCGTCGTCGCGGAAGCCGCCCGGACCGGAGCCAGCATCCTGGCCATCCCAAGCGTGGACACCGTCAAGCAGGTGCGGCAGACGCGCATCGTCGGAACCATCCCCCGGGAGCGCATCGTGCTGGCGCAGACGCCGCAGGTGTTTCGCTACGAACTGCTGCGCGAGGCCTTCGCCAAGGCGAGCGAAGAGAACTTCACGGGGACCGATGAAGCCAGCCTGGTCGAACACCTGGGCCATGAGGTCACCGTCGTTCCCGGCTCGGAGCGCAACATGAAGATCACCACCCCGGCGGATCTGGAGTTGGCCGGGTTTTATCTCGCCCAGGAGCAGGCCGGCGGCGCGGCGGAAAGGCCCCGCTCCCCCGCGTCCGCCGCTGAGCGCGCCCGCGCGGACAACCGATGACGGATTCCATCAGCCAGCTTCGCTGCGGGATCGGCTACGACACCCACCGGCTGGCCGCGGGCCGCAAGCTGGTGCTGGGAGGCGTCGCGCTCGATTCTCCACGCGGCTCGGTGGCGCATTCCGACGGCGATGTGCTGAGCCATGCTGTTGTTGACGCCCTTCTGGGAGCAGCCGGCCTGGGCGACATCGGGCAGCATTTTCCCGATACGGATCCCCGCTGGAAGGACGCCGCCGGCAGCGTGTTCCTCGAAGCGGTGCGCAGGCTGCTGGAGGTCCGCGGCCTGCGCATCATAAACATCGACACCGTTGTTGTGCTGGACGAACCGAAGCTGGCGCCCCATCTCCCGGCCATGGCGGCAAATTTGGCCGCCGCTCTGGGAATTCCACCGGCCCGCGTCAGCGTCAAAGCCAAGACCAGCGAAGGCGCCTCCCCGGGGTTCGTGGCCGCCCAGGCCGTGGCATTGCTCGCCGGCCGATAGCGCCAGCCGCGAGGGGGACCTGCCGGGGCGGAGCGCGCCGGCCACCGCGCGGGCGAAGAGCCCTCCGTCCCGCGCTCCGGCGCCAGCGGAAAGCGCTAAAAGATTTCCGGGAAGTAATACGTCAGTGCGGCATTGAGCCGCATGTCGGCGACGATCAATTCCTTGTGCTTCGCGTTGATCGCCACGCCGCGCGGCTTGAGCATGACGGAATTCGATCCGCCCAGCTTCCAGCGCGGCGGCACGTCGCCGTTGTCATGGATGCTCCAGATGCCGACATAGACGTTTTCCGGAATCTGCTCGTCAATAAAGCCGGGCTGGGCCGCCACGATCCAGCCTTTCGGGCTATAGATTTGCAACTGGTTGATGCGCGTAATCTCGGTCTTGGGGCCGTGGATCACGCCGCGGGGCTTGGTGTTGCCCTGGGCGGTCCGGTCAAAGATCAGGATGTAGGCACGGTTGCCGCTGGCCTTCGTCACGATATCCTGCGCCACCACCAGCACGTTATTCACCGGGTCCACGGCGGCGGTGCCCATGTCGTCCAGCCGCGTATCCGGCCCTTGCAGAATGCGAATCGGGGCGATGTTGCCGTTGCCCAGGCGCGGATAGACCAGCACCCGCGAGCCATCGGGAACGAAGATCTCATTGTGGATTGGATCCACGTCCAGGCGGTCAGGGCCCCCGGCATAGCGGGTGGGGTCGCCAAGCTCGGTCTTGGACCCCTGAATGATGCGAATGGGAGCCTCGTTTCCGTCCGCTCCGCCGCGGTAGGTCAGAATGGCGCGGGCGAAGGGGTTGGTCACAAACACTTCGTCGTGGAGCTCATCGTAACGGATGTCGTGCATGGTCCGGCTCAGGAGCGTCGCCTGCCCGGCGATCAGACGGGTGGGCCGGGCGTTTTCCTCCGCCAGCCTGGCGAAGGCCGCGATCTGCGGATGAGCCACTCAGTTGGGAACCAGAATTTCTTCGCGCTTGGAATCATAGGCGACCGCGCCCGGATTGCCGATGGCTTGGGCGATTTTATCCGGCGGGGCGCTGCGGATGACGCGCTTCGGCGCCACGTTGCCATGGGCGGTGCGCTCATAGACGGTGGCGCGGTGGTTTCCCATGTTGGAGACCCACAGCTCGTCGTGTTTGGCATCCAGAAACACGCCCGTGGGATTTTTGATCTGCGTGGCGGGCCCCTTGATCTTTCGTTTCGGGGCAACATCGCCGCTGTCCTCAATGTTGAACACCAGGATGGAATCATCCCCATCGTTGGCCACGTAGAATTCTTTCCGGTCCGAGTCCACCCACAGATGGGCGGGCCAGTTAAATCCCGTCCGGGGGCCTTCGATGATCCGCAGCGGCGCCACATTCCCCGCCGCCTTCAGCGGATAGACGGTCACGGAAGCCGGCTCAAACTTCCCGAAAACCACGTCGCCGTCCTTCGTCCGGGCGTTGCCATGATTGCTCACCAGGATCAGGCCGTTCTTGGGATCCACCGCGATACCGTGCGGGTCTTCCAGTTGGGTGTTGTTTCCGGCAATCGTCCGCAGCGGCTGGTCCGAGCCTTGGGCGTATTTGTGGTAGACCACAATGGCGTTGGTATGTTCCACCGTCAGGAACATCTCTTCGGCTTCCTCGTCCACAGCGATGCCGTAAGTTCCGTGCGGAGTTCGCAGTTCCCGGCTGGGAGGAACATCGCCCTCCGCCTTGTGCTCGAAGATCACCAGCATGTCGGTGGTGTCATTGTTTACCGAGTAGATGTCCCCGGTCTTGGGGTCCACATACAGCCCGCAATTGAACTCCAGCTTGGTCGCTTCCCCGCGCAGCATGCGCTTGGGCTCGCTGAACGCGGCGGTGGGCGGGGTGTTGGTCAGGCGGTCAAAAAAACGGATCCCGAACAGGTTTTCATCCTGCAGCAGGATGTCGCCGGTGAGCGGGTCCTGCGCGATGGCGGCATAGGTGGGATAGGTGTCCCGGATGATGCGCACGGGACGGCGATTCACCTCCCGGGAGCCTGCCGCCTCCGCAGCATCCGAAGCCGTGGCCTGCTGCCAGGCCGCCAGCAGCGTGGTTTCGGCGCGGGCGGGCATCCATTCGCACAGTACCCCGTCCGCCGGCGGCAGCGGGGCAACGGACACCAGTTGCGGCGCCCCTGTGGGGGTCCTTGCGGCTGATGCGGCCGCCTTGTCCAGCCGCAGCCCATCGCGGCCGCCGCTGAGCACGAGGCCGGCCGCCACTGCCCACAGCAGTCCGCCGGCAAAGAAAGCCCCTCGCTTGGATCGCGTTCCGATTTGTCGCGTCATGCCATCACTCCACCCTTTGCCCGCTCGCAGCCCTTCCGGCCGTCCGAGGCGGCAGATTTCCCGCTTCCCCATAGGGTACCTGAAT
>DATMAF010000179.1:0-5822 GCA_035560315.1 Terriglobia bacterium
CCCCGCGTCGTTCCACGGTCAAGCGCGCAAAGCAACAGGCCAGCGCCCAGCGCGCCCAAAACCGTTTGATCCCTTCGACGGCCTCCGGCCGTTGCGTTGCGCCCAACACGAGGAGGCCCAGCAGGGTCGCGGCCGCCGTCCCCAGGACGATGAACGGAAGGGAGAGAAACGTTGAGCGGCACCACTCCAGTGCGGCGCGCAGCATCAGGGAAGCGGTGCGCCGGGGCAGGAGGGCGCGGCGGAGGGGATGGCGCGCGCAGTCCGCAGCGTCCGCCGCAGGTCCCCGACGAGAAACAGCGAGCCGGTGGCGAGAATCACGTCCTCGGCCGCGGCCAGCTCCAAAGCCCGCTCCAGCGCCTCGGCGGGCCGGGGCTCGATCAGCAGATTGGGGTTGAGGTCGTGGCTGATGTCCCGCAGCGTCTCGGGGGCCGTCGCGCGCGACTGCTGCGGCTGAGTGAGGATCACGGCGGTGGCGCGCGGGAAAAGGATCTCCGTGATCTCCGGCACGGCTTTGTCGCGCATCGCCCCGTAGATCAGGAATACCCGCCGCCCGGCGAAATGCTCCTCCCAGAACTGCGCCAGCGCCCGCGCCCCGGCGGGATTGTGGGCTCCGTCCAGGAACACCGCCGGCCGCTCGCGGACCAACTCCAGCCGCCCGGGCCACACGGCGCTGGCCAGGCCCTGCTGGATGCTTCGCGCGGAGACCGGAAACGCCATTCGTTCCAGCTCTCGCGCCGCGGCAATCGCCGCCAGAGCGTTTTCGATCTGATGGCGGCCCCGCAGCGAGAGTTGCGCCGGAAGCGAGAAGCCGTCGGAATGGCTGGCGCGGAAGGCGTAACGGCCATCCTCCCCGCGCACATCCGCGACAGAGTATTCCTTCCAGGCTTCGACCAGGCGGGCTCCCCGGGCACGGGCTTCCCGGCGGATCACCTCCGCCGCCGCGGGATGCGACGCCGTGCTGACGACGACTCCGCCGGGCTTGATGATGCCGGCCTTTTCCCCGGCAATGGCTTCGATGGTTGTTCCCAAGAACCGCTCGTGGTCAAAATCCACTTGCGTAATGACGGACACGCACGGGCAAGCGGTGTTGGTGGCGTCCAGCCGCCCGCCCATTCCCACTTCGAGCACCGCGAAGGCGACGTCCCGCTGGCGGAAATAGGCCATGCCCAGGGCCGTCAGGCACTCGAAAAATGTCGGATGGAACCGCAGCCGGCCGCAAGCAAGCAGGCTTTCGATGCGGCGGTGCAGGAACGTAAACAGCGCAGCAAAGTCTTCCGGCGGGGCCGGCGCCCCCTCCACCTGGATGCGCTCGTTGATCTCGATCAAATGAGGCGAGGTGTACAAGCCGGTGCGCAGGCCGGCGGCGCGCAGGATGGCTTCCATCATCGCCGCGACCGAGCCCTTTCCGTTGGTGCCGGCGATCAAGACGCTGGGGTAGGAGGTTTGCGGGCGGCCCAGATCGTCAAGCAAAACGGTGATGTTTTCCAGCCCCAGCTTCGCCGCGGCGACCCCTTCGGCGGCGGTGGCGCGAATCTCGTTGCCCAGAGAGATGAGATAGCGGGTGGCCTGCTGGTAGTCCATCGGCTAGCCCTGGAGGAAGCGGAGCGAACGCGCCAGGAAGCTTTTCAACTCCAGGCGGTGAACGACGGCGTCCAGCATCCCATGCGCCAGCAGGAATTCGCTGCGCTGGAATCCGGGGGGAAGCTTCTGGCGGATGGTTTGCTCGATTACGCGCGGCCCGGCAAAGCCGATCAGCGCCCCCGGTTCGGCGATGTTGAGGTCGCCCAGCATCGCAAAGCTGGCGGTGACGCCGCCGGTGGTCGGATCGGTCAGCAGGCTGAGGAAGGGAACCCGCGCCTCGTCCAAGCGGGCGAGCGCGGCGGAAACCTTGGCCATCTGCATCAGGCTGACCGTGCCTTCCATCATGCGCGCCCCGCCGGAAGCGGAAACGACGATCAGCGGCAGGCGCTGCTGGCCGGCGCGCTCCACCGCGCGCGTGATCACCTCGCCCACCACGGAGCCCATGCTGCCCCCGATGAAGCCGTATTCCATGGAGCAGACCAACACCGGGATGCCCTCCAGCCGCCCTTCGGCGGTGATCACCGCGTCCTTGAGGCCGGTGGCCTTCTGCGCCGACCGCAGCCGCTCCGCATAGCTTTTCACGTCCACAAAGGAAAGCGGGTCGGTGCTTTCCAGTGCCGTATCATGCTCGGTCCACTTCTGCTCATCCATCAGCAACTGGAGCCGCGTCCGGGCGTCCAGGCGGAAGTGATACTGGCATTTCGGGCAGACCTGCCAACTGGCCTCGAGGTCCTTCTTCCAGATGATCTGCCGGCAACCATCGCACTTGGTCCACAGGCCCTCGGTGCGGATGCGGGAGCTTTCTCCCGGCTGGAGTTTTTGCTTTTCGCGTCGGAACCAAGCCATGGCGGCGACGGCGGGCAATGCGTTGGTCCGCAGCGCTTCCGGAGCGACTGCTCTGTGCCTGCTCGCCGTTTGCTCCTTTCGTTGCTCCTATCGGGGGTAGGGGTGATTCGCAAGCAGGGCAAAGGCGCGGTAGAGCTGCTCCAGCAGCACCACCCGCGCCAGCTCGTGCGGCAGGGTCAGGGGCGAAAGCGAGAGCAGCACATCGGCCTGCTCGCGGAACGCCGGGGAAAATCCCTCCGCGCCGCCGACGCTAAAGGAAATGCGTCGCTGACCCTGGTCGCGCAGTTTCCCCAGGAAAGCGGAGAATTCCCGCGAGGTCCAGCGCTTTCCCTCCGGGTCCATCACAATCCGAAAGCTGCCTGCGGAACGCTCCCGAATGGTTTCTTCCTCCGAGCCGCGCGCGCCTTTCCGGCGGCCCGGCCGCAATTCCAAGCCTTCGAAGTCGCAATACCGTCCGAGCCGCCGGCCATACTCCGCCGTGAGCGCGGCGATTCCGGGCAGTCGCGTTTTCCCGATCCAATAGACTTCGATGCGCATCGCAGCCCGCGCGCCGCCTGCCGGCCGGGGGCTAGACCGCTTCTTCCACCGGCAAGCGGGGGGCGGTCCTCCAGAGACGCTCCAGATCGTAGAAAGAACGCGCTTTCTCCGAGAAGATGTGCACCACAAAATCCACGTAATCCATCAGCACCCACTCGGCGTGATTATAGCCCTCGACGTGCGCCGGCCGCAAACCGGCCCGCGCCAGCCGCCGCTCGACTTCATCCGCGATCGCTTGCACCTGGCGGCTGCTGGTTCCGGTGCAAAGAAGGAAGTAGTCGGTGAAGCCGGCGACCGTGGTCAACTCCAGCAAAACCACATCGTGCGCCTTCTTGTGCTGCACGGCCTGCACGGCTTCCCAAACCGGTTCCGATGCCTTAGTGATCCGGGTCTGCATGTTGGTACAGGGAAAGCTTCTGAATGTATTCCTCCACCGCCGGCGGGACCAGGCCGCCCAGCGGCTGGCGCTGCGCGACCAGGGCGCGAATCCGGGACGAGGAGATGTCGGCCTCCACCGTGGACAGCAGATGAACGCGCCGCCGGCGCAACTGGATGCATTGCGGCGACAGCGCGGCGGGTTGCAGTTCCGGAGGAATGGCCGCGACGGCGCGAGCGATCGCGAAACCGGGCCGGCTGACAAGAATGAAATCCACGGAGTCCAGCAGCGCCACCGGCTCTCGCCACGTCCGGATTTCCAAAAACGCGTCCGCGCCAATCAGAAAAAACAGGTGGTCTGCGGCGGACAGTTGCTGCTGCATCCGGCGGACGGTGAGGATCGAAAAATTCGGCTCGCCCGGCCTCTCGCCCCGGGATTCCAGGACCGACGGCACAAAGCTGGGAATGCCGGCGCAGGCCAGCGCCACCATGGCGTGGCGGTGCGGGAAGGGCGTGATGGGACGGTCGCGCTTATGGGGAGGAATCCGCGCCGGAACAAAGTGAACTTGGTCGAGCGCAAAGGCCGCCTGCGCCGCGCGCGCCGCCGCCAGATGTCCGCAATGTACCGGATCAAACGTCCCGCCGAACAAAGCAATGTTCACGCGGGGTTCCTTTCTTTCGCCCGGGCAGGATCGACGCCGCGCAGCGCCGGGGTCGGCGGGACCGCCTCCGGCCAGTCGGCAAGGGAGGCGATTTCGCTTTCCGGCGCCGCGGCGGTCAACTCTTTCAACATCCGCGCCATGCCGCGCTTCAGATCCTCGATCCCTGCGCCGGTAGCCGAAGAAACGGCGTAAAAGGGCAGGCGCCGCTCTTGTGCCAGTTGCTCGATCGCTCGCAGCCGCTCTCCGTTGCCGGCCAGATCAATCCGCGAGGCCACGATCAGCGTCGGCCGGCCGGCCAAGCCGGGCGAGAAACTCTCCAGTTCGGAGCGGACGATTTCGTAATCCCGCACCGCCTGCGGGCCCGCCGGTTCGCTGGCGTCGATGAGGTGCGCCAGCAGCCGGGTCCGCTCGATGTGTCGCAGGAAGCGAATGCCCAGGCCATGACCTTCGTGGGCCCCTTCGATGAGCCCGGGGATGTCGGCCACAACGTAGCTTTCCTCCTCGCCAACGCGCACGACCCCCAGGCAAGGCTCCAGCGTTGTGAACGGGTAATCGGCAATCTTGGGGTGGGCGGAGGAGATGCGGCTGAGCAGCGACGACTTGCCGATGTTGGGCAGACCGACCAGTCCGACATCGGCCAGCAGCTTCAGGACCAACCGCAAGCGGCGGAACTCGCCTTCAGCGCCCGGCTCATGCTCGCGCGGGGCGCGGTGCGTGGAGGTGGCAAAACGCGCATTGCCCCGGCCGCCGCGCCCGCCGCGGGCGGCCACATAGCGCTGTCCGGGACGGCTGAAGTCGAACAGCGTTTCGCCGCTGGCGGCATCTTCCACCACGCAGCCGACCGGGACGCGCAAGACCAGATCCTGGCCATCGCGTCCCGTGCGCTTGCTGCCTTCGCCGTGGCGGCCGCGTTCGGCCCGGTGCTCCGGGTTATAGCGAAAGTGAATGAGCGTGTTGTGCTGCTGCGAGCTTTCCAGGATGACGTCGCCGCCCTTGCCGCCGTCGCCGCCGCTGGGCCCTCCGCGCGGAACATACTTCTCCCGACGGAACGCGACGCAACCATCGCCGCCATCCCCAGCTTTGACGGTTATGATTGCCTCATCAACAAACACGTTGCAAGCTCTTGGAGGTCCTCAAAGCGCGGCCAGAAGAAACCGTTGGCGAGAAAACCAGAACGCGGCCAGCAGGCCGGCGAGCGCTTCCCGCGCCGGGCTACTGGGACGAGGGCGGTGCCGGCTCGATGGCAATGAATCTTCCCATGCGGCCCTTATCCAGAAAACGCACGATGCCGCTGACCTTGGCGAACAACGTGTCATCGCTGCCGCGGCCGACGTTCTCGCCCGGCTTGAAGCGCGTGCCACGCTGCCGCACCAGAATGGATCCCCCGGAGACCCACTGGCCTCCGAAACGCTTCACGCCCAGGCGCTGCGCATTGGAATCCCGTCCGTTGCGCGAACTGCCCAGTCCCTTTTTATGCGCCATAACGTTCTCCCCACTGCCACCGCGGATGTTCCCCTGGTCGGGCCGGGGCCGCCGCTACAGGATCACCTTTTCCACGCGCACGCGGCTGAACCGCTGCCGATGCCCCTGCGTCTTCTTGTATTGTTTCTTTCGTTTGTAGTGAAAGACGAGAATCTTCTTGGCCTTGCCGTTTTCGAGGATGGAGGCCTCGACCTTGGCATGGGCGGCATCTTTGCCGGCCAGAATCACACCCGGTTCCGGTGAAACGGCCAGCACCCGGCCGAATTCCCCGCGCTCGCCCGGTTCTCCTGGCAAGCGCTCGACACGAATCACATCGCCCGGCTCGACACGATACTGCTT
>DATMAF010000180.1:0-3016 GCA_035560315.1 Terriglobia bacterium
GGTCATGAACGACGGGAAAGCCAAGCAGCTTGTGTTCCGCATCGCGGGAACGATGACGGGTGCTCGGAACGCGGGGCTGCAGTTCCGCTTCCGAAGGTGGCCCGGCTCCTTTCGGACGCAGAAAAACCAAACAGCCGGAGACCCAATAATCTTTTTCCTGATCCGCTGTCCTTAACAGGCGAGCGCGCTCATTGGCGTGTGCGTCTTCGGTCATTTGCGTCCAGCCATAAACCATCGGACCGCCAGCTTCAGGACAATCCAAAGGAGCAATTCCGATGCCAATTGCTTCTCCAGGGAAAATACCTCCGGCAAGGCCATCACCGGTCGGATTGATCCCTCGATAGCGTAAGATGCCG
Source organism: Terriglobia bacterium (assembly GCA_035560315.1). Classification (GTDB taxonomy): domain Bacteria; phylum Acidobacteriota; class Terriglobia; order 2-12-FULL-54-10; family 2-12-FULL-54-10; genus DATMAF01. The sequence goes on from DATMAF010000180.1 coordinate 357, forward strand.
GCGCAAGGAACTGCTTTCCAACCGAGCGCGGCGGCAAAAGGATGGCGGTGGGGGTCAGCGCGCAGGAATGCGTTTTTTCACACAAGTCCAAGGAACCGAACGGTGTCCCATTACTGGGCGGCAGAGAGCGTCCGGGTGAAGTAGACGCGCGCCAAGTGAGCGCGAAACTCAGCCGAAGCATGGATGTTGGCGTTGACGTCCATGCCCGCGGTGATGGCGGGAGCCGCCTCGGCGATCTGTTGGGGGGTCAGCCGAGTTCCCTTCAGCTTCGTTTCCAGCGCGGTGGCGCGGTAGGGTCTGTCGCTGACGCCGGTGACGGCTACGGCAAGGTCTTGGCAACTGCCGTCCGGGGCTGTTTTCAGGGATACCGCCACGCCCACAATGGCAAAGTCGGACGGCCGCCGGGCGGCTTTCCGGTAAGCTGTTTTGCGGCCGGTTGTTGCGGGGAGGCGGATTTCGGTCAGCACCTCGTCGGCTCGGAGCTGGGTTGCATAGAGGCCCTGAAAGAACTCTTCCGCCTTCATCCAGCGCTCGCCCTGGGGGCCAACTGCCTTCAGGTCCGCGCCCAGCGCCAGCACCGCCGCAGGCATGTCCCCGGCCGGGTCGGCGTGCGCCATGCTGCCGCCGATGGTGCCGCGATTGCGCACCTGCACGTCGCCGATCACCGCGGCGGTCTGCGGCAACAGCGGGCATTTCGACTGCAACAGTTGCGAGGCGCGAATTTCGGCGTAGGTGGTCATCGCCCCGATGGCAATGCTTCCGTCGGCTTCCTCCCGGATGTAGCGCAGCCCCTCCAACTGCCCGAGATCCACCAGACACCGGGGATTGGCCAGACGCAGCTTCAGCACCGAAATCAGGCTTTGTCCCCCCGCCAGCACTTTGGCATCCTCCTGATACTCGGAAAGGATGGCAAGAGCTTCCGACAGCGTTTGCGGACGGTAGTAATCAAATTGCGGAGGAATCATATCCGGTCTCCCCTTCCGGCGCTCCGCCGGCGGTTAAATCACTTTCGTCTCCCGGACGGCCTTTACGACCTTCTCCGGGGTAATGGGCAGCGAAGTAACCTTCACGCCGAACGGCGTCAGGGCATCCTCGACCGCGTTCGCCACCGCCGCCAGCGAGCCGATGGCGCCGCCTTCGCCCGCCGACTTGGTTCCCAGCAAGCTGGTGGGGCAGGGCGAATACATGTGCGCCAGCTCGAAGCGGGGGACCGTCGCCGCCACGGGCTTCAGATAATCCATAAACGAGGTGGTCAGCAACTGCCCGTTGTCGTCGTAAACAAACTCCTCCAAAAAGGTGGCCCCGATGCCATGGACGGTGGAGCCGATGGTCATGCCCGCCACGATGGCCGGGTTGATCTGGTTGCCGCAGTCATGCACGATGATATAGCGGAGAAAACCAACCATGCCGGTTTCGACATCCACTTCCACCACGACATAGTGCACCGAGTTGGAGTGCGTCAACTGCACGTTGAAATTCGCCTTGTCGGGCAGCTTGGCGGCGACGTTGCGGTAGTAGGCGATCTCCTTGAGCCCCGGCTCGATCTCTTCCGGCAGCAAGCTGATCCGCTTATACGCGTAGGTGGCGATTTCCTTGAAGGTGAGCCTCTTGCTTTCGTCCTGCGCCGAATAGATGGTTCCTTCCCGCAAGCGCAGGTCGGCGATGTCGGTTCGCAGGACATGAGCCGCGATCCGCAGCATCTTGTTGCGGATTTTTTCGGTGGCCTTGATGACGGCGCCGAGGTCCACATCGTTAAACTTGTTGGAATACGCCCCGGAGTGCCCCAGAAAGGGCGAGACCAGCGAATCCAGCGTATTGTCCACCGAGACGTTCTGCATGCCGATTCCCAGCATATCGGCCACCACCTGGCCGATGGTGGTGGCGTGGCCCTGGCCGGTATCGACGGAGCCCACCAGGACATTGGCGTTGCCGTCGTAGTCGATGCCCACGATGGCTCCCTCCCCGCTGCCCAGATATTCCGGTGTGCCGGCCGAGGTATAGTAGTAACCCAGGTTCGACGTTCCCGGCTCAATGCCGGCGCTGAATCCGACGCCAATATAGCGGCCCTGCTTTCTGGCCTCGGCCTGCTGCTGGCGTACGCCCTGGTAATCGCCCAGTCGCAGCGCCCGCCGCAAACATTCCGGATAATCGCCGCTCTCATACACCTCGCCGGACGGGGTGGTGTAGGGCATCTGCGCGGGCTGGATGAAGTTCTTGAAGCGGATCTCCGCCGGATCGAGGCCCAGCTTTTTGGCGACCAGATCCACCATCCGCTCCAGCGTAAAGATGGCCGTGGGCTTGCCGACGCCGCGGTTCTGCACCGTGGGCCCTTTGTTGCTCGCCACGCTCACGAACTCCATCTTGGTTGCCGGAATCTGGTAGCATCCCACCAGGGTGGCAAACTTGATGAGCGAGTAAATCCCCGCGGTGTGCACGAACGAGCCGTCGTTTTCCAGGTCCTTCACTCCCAAGCCCAGAATGGTGCCGTCCTTCTTGACCGGCATCTCGAATTCCACCTGGCAGTCCGGCGCGTGCGTGCCGCCCAGCAAGTGTTCCCGGCGGGTTTGCACCCATTTGATGGGCTGGTCCACCTTCTTCGACAACAAGCACAGAATGACCATGTAAGGCCAAATGGCCAGCTTGATCCCGAAGCCCCCGCC
>DATMAF010000181.1:0-12565 GCA_035560315.1 Terriglobia bacterium
GTGGATGCCTTCAAAATGAATTTTCGCGGCGGCCTGGTAGGCGCTTCCACAGGCCTCCGCCAGATTCGGTCCCCAGGCGGTAATTCCCAGCACGCGACCGCCGGAAGTCACCAGTCGGCCATCCTGCGACGCCGTGCCGGCATGGAAAATTTTCACATTCTCGGCTTCCGCTTCCGAGAGGCCGCGGATTTCGCGGCCCCGGGGATAGGGGCCCGGATAGCCTTCTGAACAGGCCACCACGCACAAACTGGCCCCGGGCTTCCAGGCGATGGGGGCGGAGTGCAGCTTTCCGCGCGCCACGGCAACCGCCAGGTCTGCAAGATTCGTTTCCAGACGAACCAGCAGGGCCTGGGTTTCCGGGTCGCCGAAACGGACATTATATTCGATTACCTTGGGGCCGTCAGCGGTGATCATCAAACCGCAATACAAAATCCCGCGGTACACCATGCCCTCGGCGCGCAACCCCTCGATGGTGGGATAAACGATCTCCTCCAGGATGCGGCGATGCAGCGCCTCGGAGAGCATGCCGTCATCGGAATACGCTCCCATGCCGCCGGTGTTGGGGCCGCGGTCCTCGTCGTAGACGCGCTTGTGATCCTGCGTGGGCAGCAACGGCAAAACGGCCGATCCGTCCGTCAGCGCCAGGAAAGAAATCTCCTCGCCGGAGAGCCGTTCTTCCAGGACGATTTTCTTTCCGGCTTCCCCCACCAATTCCCCGGACAACATGGCGGGCAAGACGCGCTCGGCTTCAGAGCGGTCGGAAGCGACCACCACGCCCTTGCCAGCCGCTAAGCCGTCCGCTTTGATCGCCACCGGGCCTCCCCAGCGGGTGACGGCAGCCCGGGCGGAGGTCAGGTCTTCGCAGGCCACGAAGTCCGCCGTCGGAATCTTGTGCCGCCGCATGAAGTGCTTGGCGAAGATTTTGCTGCCTTCCAGACGCGCCGCCGCGCGCATGGGGCCGACGACCAGAAAGCCCTGCTGCACCAGATGATCGGCCAGACCGGCGACCAGGGGCGCTTCCGGCCCGACGAAGATCAAGTCCGGCCGCAACTCGCAAGCCAGTTGTGCCACTTGCGAACTGTCCGCCGGATCGGCGGGAAAGCAACGGGCTTCCTGCGCGATACCGCCATTGCCCGGCGCGCAATACACCTGCTCTACGCCGGGACATTGCCGCAGCTTCCAGACGATGGCGTGTTCGCGCCCTCCCGATCCCAGCACCAGTATTTTCACTACAGCGCCCCGTGCGGCCGTCTAGCGCTCAACGCGCACCTGGCGGCCGACCATGAAGTAGTTTTTCTGAAACCGCTCGCCGCGGTCGTTTTCCAACTCCAACTGGAAGGCGGGAGCCGAGCCCTGGGCGGTGTCGCGCCGGCCCACGCGGATGGGATAGAATCCCTTCAGGTTTCGCTCCCGATAGGAGGTTTCGTAGCGGCCGGCGCGGGGGTTCCAGACAAAGACCCGAATCTCATCAAAGTCGTACGGCCATCCGGCCCGCCGGCGGATGGTGGCCCAAAGATACCAGGGCCGTTCCACCCCCTGGTCGATTTCCCGATGGATCACAAACCAGGCGCGCAGCGGCAAACCCTCCCGGTATTGGGCGACTTCCAGCGGCGGATTCAGATCCGCGGAAGCCTCCAGGAGCCACCCCGTGCGGTTCCGAGAGGCACGCACCAGCAGCCAATCCTCCGGAGTGGCGGCGGGACGATTTGCCAGAGCATCCGCAGAGGACGTTTCCTGGCCGGGCGGATTTTCCGGCTCCGCATGGCGCGGCGCCACCTGGTGCCCCACCACATCCACCAGCTCGCCTTCCGTCAACTGATAAAAGACGGCCTCCTCGCGACCCGGACGAAGGTGCAGATTGGCCCTCCGGCGAATCACCGCCTGCCCCTGGGATGGCAACTCCGCCGCCTCGCGGGCCAGAGCAGCAAACTGGTCGAAGACTGCCTGCGAGACCAGATGTCGCTGCAAGACCCACCCCGTTGCGCCGTCCGGAGCGCGCACCTCCGCCCAACGGGGACGCCGGGAAAGGATCCGAACGCGCGCGCCGCTTTGCAGGTAGCCGATCACCTTCGTGGCCGGCCCTAATTGGTCGCGCAACTCTGCCTTGGCCCCGCCGACGTACGCCACTTCCCCGGATTCCGGGAGCGGTTCTCGCTGGCAGCCGCCGAGCGCCAAAGCCAGTCCCAGCAGCGAAGCGAGCCGCCGGCAAGCCCGGCTCCCCTTCCGCTCATTTCCAGCAACGGCGGATGATGGGGCATTCCTCCAACGCATTTCGCCAGCAGTCATTGTAACAGGGAGGCGACAAACCGGCCTTAATCGCCGAAAGAAACCCCCAGCGCGCGGGCGGTGCGAACCAGTTCGTCCTGGGGGCTTACCCGCTTCAGCTCCCCAACGGCCGTTTCGATGGGCGTGGATTCAATGGAGCCGCAGCGCAGGCAGACCATGCGGCCGAACTCGCCGCGCGCGATCAGGTTGACGGCCTCCACGCCCATGCGGGTGCTGAGCACGCGGTCGAAGGGAGAAGGCGAGCCGCCGCGCTGGGTGTGTCCCAGCACCGTGACGCGCGTCTCGCGGCCGGTGTCGGCGCTGATCCAGGAAGCCACGATGTTGGAGATCTCGCCGCTTTTGGGAGTGCGGTAGGGTTCCTTTCCGGTGCGCTGCACGGAGCGATTGTCCTGGGCCACGCAGCCCTCGGCCACCACCACGATGCTGAACATGCGGCCGGCGCGGGCGCGCTCCTCGATCTTGGCGCAGATGCGTTCCCGTGAGAAGGGAATCTCCGGAATCAGGATGACGTCGGCGCCGCCGGCGATCCCGGCGTGCAGGCCGATCCAGCCCGCCTCCCGTCCCATGACCTCCACCAGCATCACGCGGTGATGGCTCTCGGCGGTGCTGTGCAGCTTGTCAATGGCGTCGGTGGCGGTGTGGAGGGCGGTGTCAAAGCCGAAGGTCACTTCCGTGGCCGACAGGTCGTTGTCAATGGTCTTGGGGACGCCCACCACGTTTTTGCCGTTGCGGAACATCTCCAGACCGATCTTCATGGTGCCGTCGCCGCCCACCAGGACGAGCGCTTCCAGGCCCACTTTGTCGTAATTGGCGAGTAGCTGCGGGAAAACGTTCTTTTTTACGATCACGCCGTTTTCTTCGAGAGGAAAGGAGAAGGGGTTGCCCCGGTTGGAGGTGCCCAGGATGGTGCCGCCGCGCGGCAAGATGCCGGAAATGTCCTGCAACGTGAGGGGGCGAATGCGTTCCGGAAACACCAGGCCGTCGTAGCCATCCGGGATCCCCAGCACGGTCCAGCCATGCTCCAGCATGGCGGTGCGCACCACCGCCCGGATAACCGCATTGAGTCCGGGGCAGTCGCCGCCGCCGGTCAGGATGCCAATGGTGCGCGCTGCTTTGCTCATGAAGGAATTCTCCCAGCCCGCTGCCGCTCGGGTCCCGCGGAAACCGAACGATCATTATATGCGAAAGCGTTGGAGCATCGCTGTCCCGGCGCCGGCAGCATTGGTTCTGGCGGCAGAGCTGGCGACGGATGCCGGGCTCTTACGGCGCCACCGGCAGGGTGGCGGGCAAATCCGGGTTGCTGGGGACGCCGTTTTGCGTGATGGTGATGGGAACGGCGTTGCCGGGCGTAACGCCTTGCGGCACCACCGCGTTCACCTGGTAGAGGCCAACAAAGCCCGGCGCCAGGCCCTGATACTGGACCGCGGCTTCGATGCCGCCAATGGTTACCGTGACGGGCAGCGCAACGGTGCTGGAGGCCGGAGCTCCTTCCCCCGTTGCCACCTGCGGCGTAGTGGCCCCCAGGCCGGTGGCGAAAATCTGGATCACGCGCCCGATGCGGGCCGGATTTTGCGCCGAGACGGGCCGGAACTGCTCGTCGAGCACCGCCGCCATGGAGGCATTGTGAAAGAGGCCGGGCTGCGCCGGAGCGATCTGGTATTGCTGCGGCACGGTCAGCCGCCCGTTGGCATTGACGACAATCGTGACGGTTTCTCCGGGCACCGCTTCAAAGGGAAGCTGGGCGTTGATCTGGCCCGGACTGACGAAATACAGCGGCGCGTCGCTATTGCCGATGCGAACCCGGGTCTGGGCCAGGGAGCGCTCCAGCGGAATGGTGGTGGCGGCCGCCGCCGTGCCCGGGGGAGCCAGGTTCATCCCGAACAGCGAAATGATTCCGCCGGGGACCAGCGGCCGTCCCTGGGTGAATCCCGCGCCCTCGACGACGCCCTGGCTGAACAGCGTCGGCAGCACGGTGCCGCCGGAGGCGGTCACGGCCGCCACCGTGAAGGTCTGCTGCGCGGGGGCGAATTGCGGGTGCAGGGCCGCAAACGAAATTGTGGCGGAGGGGTTGGCGGCGGCGGGCGTCCAGGTGCCGCTGTAGAGGCCTCCGCCGATTTCTGTCAGCGGAACGGTGAGGCCGTCGGCGACGGCGACCGCGGTTGCGCCCGTGACTGCCTGGCCGCAGTCATCCAGAACCTGCGTCAGCAGAGGCTGCGGAAACGAGACCGGAACATTCAGACCGTTTCCCACGGTTGCTCCCACCATCTCCATGCGGGTGGGAGCGCAGCCATTGGCGGGCGAATCATTGCGCTGCAAGGCCGCTGCGGGCGGAGAAACGATCAGCAGCACGTCAATCACCTGATCCGGTCTGGGGACGGCGGCGCCGCCGGCGTTGCGGGCATCGAACTTGAAGCGCACCTGGCCGCGGTACAGCCCGGGCGACAGCCCGGCATGGTTCACAAAAATTTGCAGGTTGTCCGGCCCGCCGGCGGTGCTGAGGTTCGTCTTCGACACCGAGAGCCAATTGCCGCCGGAAAATGTGGCGGGGAGAACGGTTGCCGTGACGTTCCCGCCCCCGGTATTGCTGAGGCCGCAGCTCTGCGGGGGAGGCGATGCCGCGCCCTGCGTGGCGTGGAACACCAGCCCGTAGCCCGTCAGCAGCGGCACCGGCGCCGCGGTGGGGCGCACCACATGAAAGCTGACGGAGATATATTGCGGGCTGTTGCTGGCGTTCGGCGCCGACACTTTGACCAGCGAGTTGTAGACGTTGTTGGCGCTTCCGGCGGTCAGCCCCGCCGGGTTGACGCTGATCGTCACGGTGGAGCCGGCGGTGTTGCTGGCCGTGCCAGCGAGCGGCGAGATGCTGATCCAGCCGGGAAATCCACCCGGATCGGCGCCTTCAATCACCCAGTTCAGCGTTCCGGGAGAGCGGCTGAAGATCCGGAACGATTGCGGCGGCGGAGCCGAGGTCAGCTCCACCGTCTGGAAGGCGAAGGAATCCCAACTGACAGCCAGTTCCGGTCCCGAAGTGACGGAGAACGCTACGGGCACCTTGACCGTCTGGCTGAAGGACGGGACGGAGATTTCGATCAAGCCTTGGACCGTTCCGCCACTGCGAGCGGTGCTCCCGTTTGCCGCGGGCACCGCGGAGGCTGCCGCCACCGGATCAAAGGTGGCAAAGAGGGCATTCGGAGCGCCCGGCACCAGTTGGCCGGAGGCGGGGCTGACCGTGAGCCAATTGGTCCCGTTTTGCAGCTTTACGGTGGCCGTGAAGGAAGCCACATCCGGGAGCGCACAGTTGGCCAGTTCCGCGCTGCCGAAGGTGAGAAATCGCCGGAAGGTGGCGCTGCCCGCCACCGCATGAGCGCGCAAAAACCGGGGATTGAGACAGCGGCTCAAATCCGGCGGCGGCGGTGGCGGCGGACAACCCGTGGAACACTTCACATGAATGCTGTAAAACGGGGTGCCGGTTTGCGATTGGGTATAGACCAGCAAAACGTAAGGACTGCTGCTGGTCAGCGAAAAGGTGGCGCTGGCGGCGGTGGCGTTGCAGACCGGCGGCGCGGCGGTTTGGCCGGCGGGGGTGATGGTTTCCAGGCACGGCACTCCCTGGCCGCCGGCCAAGCGGAAGACAGTAACGACGACCGTCTGGCCGGGGGAGCCGCTGAACGAGTAGATGTCGATATCCGCCGCCGGATTGAGCTCGCCGGAGCGCGCCTGCCCGAGGGTGATGGGTTGGGCGGCGGGCGAGACGGGCGAGGTGCGTTCCAGAGTCAGGGTGTACTCAACGGTGCCGGTCTCATTGTATTCGTATACATCAAGGTCATACAAGCCGTTGCCAGCCAGGATCCAGTCCAGGCGCAGGCTGCTCGTGGTGCAGCGGTTGCTGACTTCCTGCTGGCCGGCGGGGTCTTCCAGGTCCAGGCAAACCGTGCCCGACCCGCCGGTGCGGACCAGCAACACCAGGATCACATCCCCGCTTGCTCCGTTGAAGCTGAAGACATCGGATTCCCCTGCCAGCTCAATCCGGCAGGAGGCAACCGTCCCGTAGGTGACCGTTTGCGCGGAGGCCCCGGTCGGACAACTGATGGCCTCGTTGGCGCCCCGCACTTCGGAAGCCAGGATGCCAAAAACGGCACAGACCCCGAACAAAATTTCGCAGGCTCGCAGCCGCCGGCTGCCGCTGAGAAAACCAAACCGTCGCGCTATCCGCAGGAAGATCATGTTCTGTCTCCCGAATTGCTGTTGTGCCGGCTGCGATTCGGTCGTGGCGCCCGGCGCCGGACACAGCCTTGCAAAGGCTCGGAGCAGAACCGCGTCCGTTCTGAGGGGATGCCTGGTGGCAAGGTCATGTTAGTTTTCCGGCGGCGGCGATGTCAAGAGATACGCGCCGTTCGCAACCGCCGCGGCGTTTCCTGCGAGGCACGGGCGGGGCTCCGGGAATATCGCGTCCGCAGCTTTTCCCGATGCCGTTCCAGCGCCAGCTCGATCAGGCGGTCGATCAGCCGGGGATAGGGCAGCCCGCTGGCCTCCCACAGGCGCGGATACATGCTGATGGCGGTGAAGCCGGGGATGGTGTTAATCTCGTTGAGCAGAAACCGCCCCGTTTTCTTTTCCAGAAACAGGTCCACGCGCCCCATGCCGGCGCACTCCACGGCTTGAAAGGCCGCCACCGCCAACTGCTGCACCCGCTTCACCTGGGCGGTCGTGAGCGGAGCCGGCACCACCAGCCGGGCAGTATCCTCCTCGTACTTGGCGGCGTAGTCGTAGAATTCTCCGGCCGGGATCACTTCGCCGGGAACGGACGCCGCCGGCTCGTCATTGCCCAAGACAGCGCATTCGATCTCGCGGCCCTGGATGGCCTTTTCCACCAGGATCTTCGTGTCATAGGAGGCGGCCAGGCGCAGCGCCGCCGACAGTTCCGTAGCGTTTCGGGCCTTGCTCACGCCCACCGAGGATCCCAAATTGGCTGGCTTGACAAACATCGGAAAGGGCAGTTCCTTTGTGATGCGCCGGCACAGCGCCGGCAGGTTTTCATCGATCTGCTTGCGGCGAACAGCCAGATAGGGAGCAATGGGCAGGCCGCGCTCTCGAAAGAGGCGCTTCATCACATCCTTGTCCATTCCCGCGGCGGAGCCCAGCACGCCCGCGCCGACATAGGCAATCCCGGCCAGCTCGAACAGGCCCTGCACGGTGCCGTCTTCGCCGAAGGTGCCGTGCAGAACGGGAAAGACGACGTCCAGGCGCCCGAGGCGGTGCCGGCGGTCGCCGGACTTGAGGGGAACCAGCAGCCCCGCGGCGCTCGGATGGCCGGCGGGAATCACTTCAATCCCTTCCCGCGGCAGACCGACGCATTTCAGGTTCGGGGGGCTGCCTGGAGGGAAAACCCCGGCGCGCCAGCGGCCGTCTGGCCTGATCGCGATCGGCACCACTTCATATTTCCGCGGGTCCATTGCCGCGATCACGTTCCGGGCGGATTGCAGTGAGACGTCGTGCTCCGCCGAGCGCCCTCCGAATACAACGCCAACCCTGAGCTTTTTGGTCATGTGGGATCCGGTTTCGGAAGCGCCCCTCTGGCGGCCTTCCGCTCACCCAACGGATTGTCCATCAAACGGTTCCCGGCCGCCAATGGGTTACTTTCTGTAGTGCGATTCTGATGACGGGCTTGTCCTCCAGCCTCATGCGGCGATATTGGGGATACTTGCGGCGCAAGCGGCGCAGGGCGGCGGCGTGCTCCCGGCCGGAGCGCAGGATGCGGGCGCGGCCCTCCCCCAGCAGATACGAAAGGCGCGTCCAGTCCTCCTCGTAATGATCCACCAGCAAAGCGACCTGCGGATTTTCGCGGATGTTCTGCAGCCGCCGCAGCCGCTCCGCCGCCACCCGCTTGGGCTTTTCATCGACCACGCTGAAAACCGTCGTGCCCTGGCAAACGAAACACAGCGGCACAACCAGCGGCCGGCCCTGCTTGCTGGCCGTGGCCAGGTGCGCAACCCGATGCTGGTTGATCTTGCGGCTCAGGGCGACCAGAGCGCGATCCGCTGCGGTCCCCCGGGCGCGCCGGCGAGAGAGGATGGTGGCCATGAGACGCGGCGGGGCACGGCGCGCCGGAGCGCGCGCCTCTCCCCGCGCCACCATCATACCGCATGCCGCCGCGCCTCTCGCCGCGGCAGGCGAGCATTGACATCGCCGCGGGATTCCAGTAGATTCGTTGGTGCGTTCCGCAGCAGCGTTGCAGGGGTTCCAGATTGGCAGCGATGAACTTCCGCGTCGGTGAAAAGGTTGTTTATCCCACTCACGGCGTCGGGATCATCGAACAGATTCATAGCTTGCCGGCCAGCGGCTCTTCCCAGAAATTTTATTTGCTGCGCATCTATTCCAACAGCCTGCGCGTGATGGTGCCGTTTTCCAACGCCTCCTCGGTGGGCCTGCGCCGGATTGTCAACTCCCAGGAGATGGACCGCATCCTGCGCTTTCTGGCGGACGGAGAATGCCTCCCGGCGGCAGACTGGAAATGCCGCTACAAGGAAAATTCCGAGAAAATGCGCAGCGGCTCGCTGTTGCAGGTTGCCGAAGTGCTGAAGTGCCTGCTGCGCGTCAGCAAGACCAAGGAGCTTTCCTTCCGGGAGCGCAAGATGCTGGAACGCGCCCGATACTTGCTGCTCAGCGAACTGGCCATTGTCAAGCGCCTGGATCCGGCGGATGCGGAGGCGCATCTGTCGAAGGCCCTCGCCCAAGCGCAATTGCAGTTCCTTCCGGTTTAAGCCGGAGGACGCCGGGGTCAATCCGCCACAGAAAAAGAGATCGCGCCGCCCAACTCCCCCAGCCGGTCAAGCCGCACCTTGAGCCGGTCGCCGATGCGGAAGCGCCGGCGTGTGCGCTGCCCGACCCACTGCCGTTCCCGCTCGTGATAGACGTAGGGCTGGTCGTCGAGGGTTTCGGCCGGAACCAAGCCCTCGATGAATAAGTCCGTCAGCTCCACAAAGAATCCGAATTTGGTCACGCTGATAATCAAGGCGTCGAAGACGTCGCCCAGCCGGTCGCGCAGGAAGCGGGCTTTCTTCCACTCCACCAGTTCGCGCTCGGCGTCCTGCGCGCGCCGCTCGGCCTCGGAGCTTTCCAGGGCGATGGCTTCCAGCTCCGCTATCGTCAGGGGGCCCAGCGGTTCTTCCGCCCGCCGCCTGCGGCGACCGGCCGGGAGCGGGCCCCTGGCCAGCAGGGCCCGCAGCACGCGGTGCACGATCAGGTCCGGGTAGCGGCGGATGGGAGAAGTGAAATGCGTGTAGCAGGGCGTGGCCAGCGCAAAATGGCCGCAGTTCCGCTCGCTGTAGCGGGCCTGCTGCAAGGAACGCAGCATGAGGTAGGAGAGGATGCGCTCTTCGGGCCGGCCGCTGATGCGCTCCGCCAGCCGCTGATAATGGCGGGGAGAGATCGCCTCCGCGCCTTCGGGCCATTCGACCGCCAGAGATTCGCGCCGGGGGCGGAGGCGCCGTCCGGCTCTGCGCCCCACGTGGCGGCCCACGGAGTGCCGCCGCAGACGCAGGCCCTCGATGCCCAGGCTGTATCCGAAGCTGGCCGCCAGTTCCTCGAATTCCAGAACCTTGCGGGGATCGGGCTTCTCATGGATGCGGTAGAGGGTGGCGGCGCCGGCGCGCTCCAAATGTTGGGCCACCGCCTCGTTGGCCGCCAGCATGAACTCTTCAATAATGCGGTGGGCGATGTTGCGCTCGGCCCGGCTGATGGAGACCATCACGCCCAGTTCGTCCAGCGCAATGACCGGCTCCGGCAGGTCGAAGTCGATCGCCCCGCGCCGGCGCCGTTTTTCATTGAGCTTGAGCGCCAGCTCGCGCATGCGCTCGAACTGCTCGGCCAGGGAGGCGTACTGCGCGCGCGCCCGGGGATCGTTTTCCAGCACGCGGTTGACGTCGGTGTAGGTCATGCGGGCGACGCTGCGGATGATCCCTTCGCAGAAATCGGCGCGGCGGAGTTCGCCCGCGCTGTCCATCTCCAGAATCACCGAGAGCGTCAGGCGGTCCTGGTGCGGCTGCAAGGAGCAGATGCCGTTAGAGAGCGGCTCGGGCAGCATCGGGACGGCCCGGTCCGGGAAATACACCGAGGTGCCCCGCAGGCGGGCGTCGCGGTCGAGCGCGGAGCCGGGCGGCACGTAATGCGCCACGTCCGCGATATGGACCTGGAGCTGGTACCCCCCGTCGGGAAGCGGCAGGACGGCCACCGCGTCATCAAAATCTTTGGCGGTTTCCCCGTCAATCGTCACAACGGGCAGCCCGCGAAAGTCGCGCCGTCCGGCGGCCGCCGCGGGGGAGACCGCGGCCGGCACCGCCGCGGCTTCCTCCAGCGCTTCGGGTGAGAACCGGTGCGGCAGATGATATTTCCGAAGGATGATCTCAACATCCACGCCAAACTCGCCGTGCCGTCCCAGAATCTCCAGCACCCGGCCCGTGCCGTTCTGCAAGCCGGAGGGGAAGCGGAGAATCTCGACATCAACCACGGCTCCCTCCAGATCCTCCCGCCGCGCCGCGGGCCGGCCGCCGCGGTGGGACAGGGCGGGAATCTCCAACCCCGGAGGAATGACAATTTGATGCGGGATGCGGTCGTCAAAGGGGATCACATAGTTGGAGCGCGGCCCGAAGCGGAATTCTCCGACCAGGGTCCGCTGGGCCCGCTCGATCACCCGCACGATACGGCCCTCGGCCCGGCCGTTGGAACGGATGCGGAGCGCCCCCACCTGCACGCGGTCGCCGTGCAGGGCATCGCCCATGGAGCCGGCGGCGATGAAAATGTCTCCTTGCGCCTCGGGCAGCGGCGTATCGGGAATCACGAAGCCATAGCCGTCGCGATGCCCCACCAGCCTTCCGGTCACGGTCGCGCGCGCCGCCGCACGCAGTGGTTTGGGGGAAGAAGATGTTCGGTGTCGAAACTGGGCAGCCACAAAACGCCTGCGAGTGAGAATCGATCCGCCAGTCCGCGCGGATCAGCCGGGGTAGGGAATCACGCGCCGCGGCTCGATCTTATAAAGAACCCGGACTTCTCCTGGCCGGCGCAGGGGATAGTGATCCAGCCCAAGATATTTCTTGGCCATGCGGTCGATGTGGGCATCCGCGCCCGCCTCGGTGATCTCCGCCACGGTGCCGCGCACTTCCAGGTAGCGGTAGGGATTCTCCGGGTCGAGGATGCAGAGCGCCACGCGCCGGTCGCGGGCCATGTTGCGATCCTTCTGGCGCCCCCGCGCCGAGTTGATGAGAATATGCTGGCCGTCGAAGTCGACCCACGTGGGGGTGACTTGCGGGCTTCCGTCCGGCATGAGGGTAACCAGACTGGCAAACGATTTCTTCTGGAACAGGTCCCGGAAACTTTCTGGAATCGTGGCCGGCATCGCGCCCTCCTGGGAAGCAGCCCTGGCGCGGAAGGAGGTTCCGCAAGAGGCACTATAACATGCCGGAGAAGCCGGCTGCTTCCGCTTTCCTGCTCCCCGCTCGAATGATACAGTGTCTGCATGGGCCGATTGCGGGCATGGTTGCTCGGCGTTCTGCTGCTAGGGCCATCTGCCGCTCCAGCCGAGTGGCGGTCGCTGGGACCCTTTGGGGGAGACGCCCGCTCGCTGGCCGCTGATCCGGCCAATCCCGACCGGATGTATCTCGGGACCGGCACGGGCCAACTCTACCTTTCCGAAGATGGGGGCGGCAGTTGGCGGCGGCTGGAAGCCTTGCAAGCCCCCACCGATTGGGTGGTCGATAATCTGGTCGTTGACCCCGCGCAGCCAGAAGTGGTGTACGCCGCCATGTACAGCTTGGGAACCGGTGGCGGCGGGATCTTCAAGACCTCCGATGGCGGCATCACCTGGACCCTGCTGGAAGGGATGCGGGGGCAGTCCGTGCGCGCCCTGGCCCTGGCCCCTTCCAACCCGCAGATTCTGGTGGCGGGCACCCTGGAGGGGGTCTTTCGCAGCCGCGACGCGGGCCGCAGCTGGCAGCGCATCTCTCCCGCCGGACACGCCGAAATCCACAGCGTAGAGTCGGTGGCCATCGACCCTGCCAACCCCGAGATCGTTTATGCCGGCACCTGGCACCTGCCCTGGAAGACGACCGATGGAGGGGCGCATTGGACTTCGATCAAGACGGGCATGATCGATGACTCCGATGTCTTCAGCATTGTGATCGATCCCACGCGGCCGAGCCGGATTTACGCCACCGCCTGCACCGGAATCTACCGCAGCGACAATGGCGGCAAACAGTGGCGGAGAATCCAGGGCATCCCCAACAGC
>DATMAF010000182.1:0-3472 GCA_035560315.1 Terriglobia bacterium
GCCGCGCAGCCCGGCGCCGCGCAACAGGCGTTGCAGGACGGTTTCGGCCTGGTCATCCGCCGTGTGGGCCAGAGCCACCCCATCGGCCTTGCGGGCTTTGATCAGCGCCGCGAAAAACTCCATCCGAACGGCCCGCGCCGCCGCTTCCAGGTTGCGCCCCGGCTGCCGCACGATCCGGCCGGGATCGGCCCGTTCGACGAAGCAAGCAAGCCCCAGCCGCTGAGCGAGTTGCCGCACAAACTCTTCATCGGCATCCGACTCGCCCCCGCGCAAGGCGTGATTCAGATGGGCCACCGAAAGCACGCAGCCCAGCGGCTCGGACAATTCCCGGAGAAGCAACAGCAGGGCGGTGGAATCGGCGCCGCCGGAGCAGGCCACGGCGATGGCCTCGCCGGCGTGAATCATGTCATGCTCGCGGATCGTTTCAAGCACCGCCTCCTGCATCGGCGCGCCTCCCGGAATAGATGCGGGGAGCAGCGACACGCCACCCCTGCCATCCATTATCAGGCCAACGCGCCCGATGCCAGCCCCTCTTGCTCAGTTGCGGAGGCGGTGGGGGAATCTTTTCTTATCCGAGAAAGGCCGCTGCCACACCCGCGATCATCGCCATCATGGCAGCGCAAAGCGCGGCTTTCAGGAGCAATTCCACCCCGATCCGGCCGATTCGCCGCCGGGCAGCCAGGCAAACTTCCGAGCGGTCCCCACTGGAGAGGTTCACAGCATGTTCCTTCATTCTGCGGCGGTGGTAAAGCAACGAATGCCGGCCGCGCTAATTCGCCATCGTAAATTGCACGACGTTTCCGCACCATTCACATCGGCCAAAATCAGCGGCTGCCTATTGCCTTTTCAAGTACATGCCGGCCCTCGCCGCCGCGCGGCGGCCAATCCTTTCAGGGAGGTTTGGCGGACAACACGGTGCGCCTCGAGAACCGCGCCGGCTGGTAGCTGCGCGCTGGCAATGCCATGTACAATAAAAACGGTTCGAGGCAACGGAGGTTTCGATGGTGTTGTTCATTTGCCTGGTGCTGGCGGGAGCCGCCATCGGTTTTACTCTCATGGTGCGGGAGAAAGACATCCCTCCCGCGCCGGCCGAGAACCCCGAGCTCAAGCACCTGGAAACCCGCCGGCAGGTCCTCTACGAGAACCTCAAAGACCTCCAGTTTGAATACCATCAGGGCAAGCTGACGGAGGAGGACTACCACTCGCTGAAGCAGGGGTTTCTGTATGATCTCGCGGGCGTGATGGATTCCATCGAGCGCCTCAAGGTGCGCAGCGGGAAGCCGTCCAAGGCGCAGCCGAAACCGGCTGCAGCACGGGACAGAACAAAGCTGCCGGCCACAGAGCCAGCCGCTGCGCCGGCCGCGAGCGGCGCTGTCTGTCCTTCCTGCAAGGCGAACAACCCTCCCGCCAATCGTTTTTGCGGCCAGTGCGGCCAGCCGCTCGGCAGTTAGCGCGCTGATCTCACCGCATCGTCTTTACTATTGTTAGCCGCGGCGGTTCCACTCGGTTTGGAGTCCGTGGAAACAAAAGGGCGGCTCCCGGCTTGGTTGAACCCCGCCTTGTTGCCAAGTAAAATGAGGGTGCCGAAAAGCAGTTGCGTGGGCGCCGCAGCGTGTGACGGCTTGGGAGCAAGCGATGGAGCGATTCCCCGGAGGGTATGCGTTTGCCGGCGGGCGAGTTCCGGCCGGCGGGTGTTGCCGCGGCCCCCAGCCCTCCTGCGGAGTTTTGTTTCCTCCGCCAGGGTGGAGGCTGGGGCGCGCCGCGGCCTTCTGGGCAGTGCTCGCATTCGGGGGCATTTGCCTGCCAACCAGTCCGGCGCAGACGGTCAGCTTCAACTACTTTGCCGCGCCCACGCTGGTTGCCAATACCGGCCGCTCGGAAGAGCTGGGGGAGATCATTCTTTCGGCGGACGCCACTTGCGGCACCTCGGCGGACGCCTCCTGCATCAGTTCCGCCGGGAGCATCCAGGTCACCTACACCAATATGGTGATCGACAATACCATCGCCAGCGGCATCCGGGTGTGCGAGATTCTGGCCGGGGTCACCATTTGCAATGCTCCGGGGACGTATCTCGACGGCACGTTTTCGGTCTTCGGCTCGCTGCAAGGAGGGGTGGTGTCCTTCGGCATTCGCGCCGGCGCCAACTTTGCGGCCGGCGACCAGGTCATCATCTCCGGAGCGCGCGCGCGCATCGACCAGACCGTGCTCTCGGCCTCCGGTAACTCCACCACGGCGCTGCTCACGGCGGCGCCGCTGATCGCTGCGGCCTTCTCCCCCACCGCCAATCTGATCGCCCGCTCTGCGGACCCGCTCTCGATCGCGGTGCTGGCCAATCCGCTCGTCCCTTGCGTGGTCTCCGATCCCCCCGCGATCCTGGAAATCCGCGAGAATTACCCCACCGCTTTTGCGGACTACGGCGATTTGGGGGAAACCACCTTTCCCGGAGTTCCGGCAAATGCCCGCCCCTTGTTCGGCGCCACCAACAGCACCCGGATCCACGTGGCGCTCGCCGGCTTACCCGAGGGAATCACGGTGAACTGGCCTGCCAGCGTCCCGGCGGTGGCGGGAGGAGCGGTGCTGGATCTGGTGTCCCAGACCACCAATGGCTCGGATGCCATCTACGCCTTCGGGACCCCCGATCAGGCGGCCAGCGACGTGCTGGCAGAAATCTTCGAGCTGCGGCTCACCTCTGCCAACTTCGTGTTTTCGGGCCATGAATCCATCCTGGGCCAGGCCGCCGTGCGGGCGCAGATGCATCCTCCGGTGACTCCCGAGACCGCCCGCCCGCGCTACAACCATCCGCTGGAACCCGACGCGGGCCTGCCCTTGTTCCAACTGCGCCGCTGCAACACCACCACCGGCACCATCCAGCTTTTCGCGGTGGTGGATTCCATTGTCTGGTTTGGGAACCTGAATTTTCGTCTGATCGGTCCCACGCCCTTCACCGGCACCCAAGTTCCGTTGGTGCTGGAGGGAATGCTGGCCGGAGACTATACCATCGAATTCGATGGCGGCGGGCCCAGTGGCGCCACCTTCACCGGCTACGTGCAGCCGCAGACCCAGACCCTCGGCGTGGGACAGATCAAGAACTACACCTTCAAATTTGTGGGACCCACCGTGGCCAATCTGCAATTGAGCGCCACGCCTGCCGCGGTATGTCCCGCCGCGGATACGGCGGTGGGGACCTTCCGGCTGGCCAATCCGACCGGAGACCTCCAGATCATTCCGGGCGGCACCCGCTTCACCTTTACCTTCAACCGCCCGGTGGTGGGGCCGTTTACCAGCACCGGCCTCGGCGGCATCGTTCCGACGCTCACCGCCGTCAGCATGACCTTCCAGATCCCGGGCAGCATCAGCCTGCCCCCGGGCGGCGCGCTGACGTTCGCCGGATCGCGGCTGAACCTTGCCGGCATGGCCCATGGGCAGGAAGTTTCCGTGCAGTTGACGACCGATCCGCTGAGCGCCATTGCGC
>DATMAF010000183.1:0-4142 GCA_035560315.1 Terriglobia bacterium
CCGGCGGCGCGATCTCATTCACCTTGGGCAGGCCCAGGGCGCTTCGCAGCTCCGCTTCCAGCTTTCCCCGCACCGTCGGGTTTTCCTTCAGAAACGCCCGCGCATTTTCGCGGCCCTGCCCGATCCGCTCGCCGCGGTAGGAAAACCATGCGCCGGTTTTCTCGACAATTCCCTGCTCCACTCCCAGGTCCAGCAGGTCGCCCTCGCGCGAAATGCCTTCGCCGTAGATGATGTCAAATTCCGCCTCCCGGAACGGAGCCGCCAATTTATTCTTGACGACTTTGGCGCGGGTGCGGCTTCCCACAATCTTTTCGCCTTCCTTAATGGCCGCGATGCGCCGGACGTCCACCCGCACGGAGGCGTAAAATTTCAACGCCCGTCCGCCGGTGGTGGTCTCCGGGTTGCCGAACATGACGCCGATCTTTTCGCGGATCTGATTGATGAACAGCAAACAGGTGTTGGACTTGAACACAATGCCGGTTAGCTTGCGGAGCGCCTGCGACATCAAGCGCGCCTGCAAGCCCATGTGCGAGTCGCCCATTTCGCCATCGAGCTCGGCCTTAGGAACCAGCGCTGCCACCGAATCCACCACCACCACGTCAATGCCCCCCGAGCGCACCAACACCTCGGCGATCTCGAGGGCCTGCTCGCCATAGTCGGGCTGGGAAACCAGCAGGTTGTCCACATCCACGCCCAGCTTGCGGGCGTAGTCGGGATCGAGGGCGTGCTCGGCATCGATGAAGGCGGCCATGCCCTTCAGCCGCTGCGCTTCGGCCACCACCTGCAACGCCACGGTGGTCTTGCCGCTGGCCTCCGGCCCGAAAATCTCCACCACCCGGCCGCGCGGCATGCCGCCCACGCCCAGAGCGGCATCCAGCGACAGCGCCCCTGTGGGAATCACCTGCACCGGCACCACGTCCTTCGTGCCCAAGCGAAGGATGGAACCTTTGCCGAACTGCTTTTCAATCTGGGACAGCGCCAGGTCCACGGCCCGCGCCTTCTCCGACTGCTTTTCCGCCGGCTTGTCCGCCATGAGCCCCCTCCTGGAAATCGCTCCACCGAAAAGCCGCATTATAGTACCATCCCGGCCGCACCGCGAGGCCGGATTCTTCGCATCGGCACCAAGCCGCTTCCGAGGAGGCGACTCCGCAAGCCGCCTATAGAATCGTCTTCGAGCGGACCTGTTCCAGAAAGTTCCTGAGCAGGCGGGCACCCGCTGGGGTCAGAACGGACTCGGGGTGAAACTGCACCCCCTCGACAGGCAGATGCTTGTGCCGCAGACCCATCACGATCCCATCGGCGGTGCGGGCGGAAACTTCCAGGACCGGAGGAATCGAATCCGCCGCTACCACCAGAGAATGATACCGCCCGGCGGGAAACGGGTTCGGCAAGCCTGCGAAGATGGTTTTCCCGTCATGGCTCACCTCGGTGGACTTGCCGTGCACCAGCGAGGGAGCCGAAACGACCTTCCCCCCGAACACTTCGCCAATGGCCTGATGGCCCAGGCACACGCCCAGGATCGGACGCTTGCCCGCGAAATGCCGGATGGTTTCCAGAAGAACCCCGGCGTCTTCCGGACGCCCCGGGCCGGGGGAAAGCACCAGCGCCTGGGGCTCCAACGACGCGATGTCGGCGACCGTGACCTGGTCGTTGCGCCGCACCGCCACCTCCGCGCCCAACTCGCCCAGCATCTGGACCAGGTTGTAGGTGAAGGAATCGTAGTTGTCGAGAACGAAAATCATTGCCGCCTGCCGGGCCGGCTTTCCTGCTCCGCCATTGTGATGGCTTGCAGCATGGCTTTGCCTTTGTTGAGGGTCTCCTCGAACTCCCGCTCCGGTGTTGAGTCGGCGACGATTCCGGCGCCAACCTGCACGGTAGCCTTGCCCTTGCGAATGACAATGGTGCGAATGGCGATGCAGGAATTCAGGTTGCCCGTATGGTCGAAATAGAGGACCGAGCCGGCATAGAGTCCCCGGCGGTCCGGCTCCAGTTCCGCGATGATCTGCATGGCGCGCACCTTGGGCGCGCCGGTGACCGTCCCCGCCGGAAAGCACGCCAGCAGGGCGTCCCAGGCGTCGAGTTCCGGCCGCAGCTCCCCGCGAAGGCTCGACACCAGGTGCATGACATGCGAATAGCGCTCCACGAACATCAGGTTTGCAACGCGCACGCTGCCGAACTTTGCGACGCGGCCAATGTCGTTGCGCCCCAAATCGACCAGCATCACATGCTCGGCGCGCTCCTTCTCATCGGCCAACAGTTCGCGCTCGAGCCGCTGGTCTTCGGCCACCTCGGCCCCCCGCGGCCGCGTGCCGGCGATGGGGCGGTATTCAATCTCCTGGCCGGTCACCTTCACCAGCATCTCCGGCGATGAACCCAGCACGAAATCCTCTCCCAGGTGGAGGAAGAACAGGTAGGGGGCAGGGTTCACGCGCCGCAGGGCGCGGTAGACGTCAAACGGCGCGGCCCGGAGCTTGGCTTCCAGCCGCTGCGACAAAACCACCTGAAAAATGTCCCCCGCATGAATATGCCGCTGCGCCCGACGCACCCGCTCCAGAAACTGTTCCTTGGTGAAGTTGGAACGGAAAACCGGCGCGCGCTGCTGGCGGCCGGAGGTGGGTGCAATCTCAGGAAGCGCCAGAGGCCCGGCCAGCCGTTTCTCGATCCGCGCAATGTTGTTTTCGGCCCTCGCATAGGCGCGGCGCAACTCCGCCGGTCCGGCTCCCTCCGTGCACCGCACGTTGCAAATGATCCAGATCTGATGCGTTACGTGATCGAAGACCAGCACCGTTGAGGTGAACAACAGCACCGCGTCGGGCATACGGTCTTTTGCTGCCCCGTGGGGAGGAAGCGGAACCGGTTCCCACTGCGAAACCAGATCGTATCCAAAGTACCCGACCGCCCCGGCGGTGAACGGCGGAAGGTCCGGAGCCGCCGCCGGGCGATGCTCCGCCAGCAGGTTCCTGGCCACCGTGAGGAATTCGCCGTCCACGGCGCGCCACTTGCCCTCGGCCAGCAGTTCCAGCCGACCCCGCGGAGCAGAGGTCGCGCTCTCTGGCGTGTCGATCCAGTAGCGGAGCACCAGAGAGGGAGCAAATCCAAGGTAGGTGTACCGGGCGACGTTCTCGCCGCCTTCCACGCTTTCGAGCAAAAACGAATAGGCGTCGCGGCCCTGGCTGCGCCCGGCCGAAGGCCCCGTGAGCTTCAAATAGGCGGAAACCGGCGTCAACAGGTCGGCCGGAACTGTGGTCCAAACCTGCACCCACCGCGAGCGATGCGCCCGTTGGGAGAACTCCCGAAAGTCGGGGCGGATCATGCCGGTTCCTCGCCTCCTGGGGGCGCACCGCGGCGCATCTGTTCCAACGCCTGCGCTGCCACCGCCCGCATTCGCCGCAGCGGGGCGGGTTCTCCAGTCCAGAATTCAAATTGCCGTGCCGCCTGGATCAGGAACATCTCCAGCCCGGAGATGGTCCGGCAGCCCCGCGCCCGCGCCCGGCGCAACAACTTTGTCTGCGGCGGATTGTAAACCAGATCAAATACGATGCCGGCATTGAGCTGACCGGGTTGCAGCAAGCACTGCTCAACATGCGGCCACATCCCCACCGGCGTCGCATGAATCAGCAGGCTGAATCGCTCCCGGCGCAGAACCTCCAGGGGAGCGGATGCCGCCTCCATTTCCCGTGCCAGCCGTTGCGCATGGGAGGGATTCCGTCCGGCGATGACGATGGCGCGGCAGCCGAGCGAGCGTAGCGCAATCACCGCTGCGCGCGCCGCCCCACCGTTGCCCACAACAACGGCGCGGAAATCGGCGGGCAGGCGTTGCCGGGAAGCCAGTTGCAGGCGTTGCCGGATCGGCGCCCGAATGCCTTCGATGTCTGTGTTGGTAGCCTCCCAACGGCCGCGCCGGATGCGGACGGTATTGGCGGCCCCTGCCGCGGCCACCCAGCCGTCGGCCTTGTCCAGATACCGCAGAATCCCCTGCTTGTGCGGGATGGTCACGCTGAATCCCGCCAGCGGAAAGCGCAGGGCGGCGCGGCGAAAGTCGGCCAAATCTTCAGAGAGCAGCGGCAGATAGACCGCATCCCTGCGGCGGGACTGGAATCCCGCGTTGTGAACAACGAAGCCGATGGAATGCCGCACCGGAT
>DATMAF010000184.1:0-5676 GCA_035560315.1 Terriglobia bacterium
TTTGGGAAGACCTGGAACTGTTCCTGACCCGCAAAGATGAAAATGGAAAGGTTTGGGGACCTCAGGAGAAGCTGGACAAGCCCACTGTTCTTAAGACCGTGACCCGCTGGGCTGCCGACTACGTCCTGAAGCCGGATAAGCTGGGCTCCCTGGAGGCCGGCAAATTGGCTGACCTGGTGGTGCTCGATCGCGACTACCTGAGCACGCCCGATGAGCAGGTCAGCGAAATCCGGTCGCTGCTAACCCTGATGGATGGCAAAGCGACGTTTGTGGACAAGGACTTTGCCGCGGAATACAACTACCGTCCGGCGGGGGCCGTTATCGGCACCTTTCAGGAGTTGAAGGCGCGCCGCCCGGCGGAGCGGCCAGAAGACCTGGTGGGGGAGGGCGGCGGATAGCGCGTCGCCGCATTGCGGCGGTTCCCTATGCTTTCCGGGCGGCGGCACCCCAGTGGCACGCCGCCCTTTTTCTTTGTTTTTTTCCCGGCCCGGGCAAGCCTTCGCTCCTCTGGCGGCCAGCCAGGGGGCAGGCAGGATAGCTGTGATATCCTCGAACCGGGAACTGCTGTCTGCTCCTGCCGGCAGGTGATACGATGGCGAACTTGCAACAACGCAGCAGCGCGGCGTCTCCGGTCGATGCTCCGCTCTCGATGGAGGCGTGGTTCAGCCCCGGCGGGTTGCTGGCGCGCGCCCACCCTCACTACGAGTTCCGTGCCGGGCAGCTTCGGATGGCGCAGGCGGTTGAAGAAGCCTTCCAGCAGCGGCAGCATTTGCTGGTGGAGGCCGGCACCGGCACCGGCAAGACCCTGGCGTACCTCATCCCGGCGCTGACCAGCGGCCGCCGGGTGGTGGTCTCCACCGGTACGAAGAACCTTCAGGACCAGATCTATTTCAAGGACATTCCCTTCCTCGAAACGCTGCTAGGCCGTCCTTTGCGCGTCTGTTATATGAAGGGACGCGCCAACTACCTCTGCCGCCAGAAGCTCTACGAGCTGGAATCGCAGCCCGTGCTGCACGGTCTGGAGGAGGTGGAGCAGTTCGCGGCCATCCGGGCCTGGGAACGGGCCACCGAAACCGGCGACCGCGCCGAACTCCGGGCCCTGCCCGAGGACAGTCCGGTGTGGCCCAAACTCGATGCCCGCCGCGAGACCTGCACAGGCCAGAAATGTCCCTGCTTCGATCGCTGTTTCCTCACCGCCATGCACCGCCGGGCGCTCGAGAGCGATCTGGTCATCGTCAACCACCACCTCTTCTTCGCCGACCTGGCGGTGCGCGAGCGGGAGTATGCCGCCATCCTGCCGGACTACGGCGCCGTGATCTTTGACGAAGCCCACGAACTGGAGGAGGTCGCCAGCGGCTATTTTGGGCTGGCGGTGAGCACCTGGCGGCTGGAGGAGCTCTGCCGCGATGCGGAGCAGGTGCTGCGCCTGAAGCAGCGCC
The DNA here is from genome assembly GCA_035560315.1 of Terriglobia bacterium. Lineage (GTDB taxonomy): Bacteria > Acidobacteriota > Terriglobia > 2-12-FULL-54-10 > 2-12-FULL-54-10 > DATMAF01. The sequence goes on from DATMAF010000184.1 coordinate 1,440, forward strand.
TGACCAAGCCGCTGCACCAGGCCATCCAGCGTGTGGCGGAGCAGACGCATCTGTTTTTTTCCTGTTTCCCTCCGCTCGAAGGGCGCTTCGGATTCGACCATCGCGAACAATTCCTGGAGCGCAATTACGAATCGTATTCCGGTTTTCAGAATGCCCTGCTGGCGCTGGCTTCCGAGTTGAACGTGATCGCGGAGAAGCCCGAGGAGGTGCACGCGCTGCTGCGGCGGCTCAGCGAACTGCGCGAGGACATCACCTTTTTGCTGGAAAGCCGCGACAAGCGGTTTGTCTTCTGGTATGAGCGGCGCAACCGCGGGGTGTTTCTGCAAGCCACTCCCATCGATGTTGCGCCCATCCTCCAGCAGAAGCTGTTCGAGCGGGTGGACACGGTGGTGCTGACCTCGGCGACGCTGGCGGTGGGCGGCAGTTTCGATTTCGCCAGGGCGCGGCTGGGCCTCCACCGCCCCCGCGAACTGGTGCTGGAGCCGCACTTTGACTACGCGGAGCAGGCTCTGCTCTACCTGCCGCCGGGCATGCCGGATCCCAACAGCCCGGAGTTTACGGCCGCCGCCGCCGAGGAGATCCTCGGCATCCTGGAGCGGTCGCGCGGGAGAGCCTTTGTGCTCTTCACCAGCCTCCAGCAGATGCGCCAGGTCTACGAGCGCGTCCAGGGCAAACTGCGGTATCCTTTATTGTTGCAGGGGTCGGCCCCCAAGCGGGCGTTGCTGGAGCAGTTCCAGGACCCGGAAAAGGCTGGAACAGTGCTGTTTGCCGCCGCCAGTTTCTGGCAGGGAGTCGATGTGCCGGGGGCACAGTTGAGCTGCGTGATTGTGGACCGGCTGCCCTTCGCGGTCCCCTCCGACCCGGTGGTAAAAGCCCGCGTCGAGGAACTGCGCGCAGCCGGCGGGAACCCCTTTTACGATTACCAGGTGCCGGACGCGGTGATCGCCCTGAAGCAGGGCTTCGGCAGGCTCATCCGCAGCCGCAGCGATCGCGGCGTGCTGGCGCTGCTGGACCCGCGGATTCAGAGCCGCAGCTACGGCAGAATATTCCTGGAGAGCCTGCCCCCCTACCGGATCACGCGGGATCGGGCGGAGGTGGAGGCATTTTTCGAGGCCGAGCCGCGATCGCGAAACGATCCTTCAATGGACCGTTTTGGAGCGACCGGCCAGGGTTAGCAGGGAGTAGTAAGGGCACGGTTTCAGCCGGGCCGGCTCCGGAAGCGAGATGCGGAGACGGCTTCAGCCGCTGCGGTACGAACCTCAGAGGCCAATGCCCTGAAAAGGAGACAGGCGCTTATCGGCAGGGCTGAGGTCATGCCCTTACGGCTGCCTTCGAGGAGCAATGTTTCAGGTTTGGGTGGAAGAAAGTTTTGCGGCCGGGCACGCCTTGCGGGGCTATCGCGGCAAGTGTGAGAACGTGCACGGCCACAACTACAAAGTCCGGGTGACGCTGGAGGGCGCAGAGCTTAATTCCATCGGGTTGTTGTGCGATTTTAAAGATTTGAAAGACGCCATCCACTCGACCATCCGCAAGCTCGACCATCGCTTCCTCAACGAGGTGCCACCCTTCGACACGCTGAATCCTTCGGCCGAGAACCTGGCAAAGTACTTTCACGAGGAAGTCAGCGCCCTGCTCGCGCAGCAAGCCGCCGCCGGCCCTCGCAACGGCAATCCGCCGAGCGCCCCCTGCCGTGTGCGGGAGGTTACCGTCTGGGAAACCGACAACACGACCGCCACCTATAGCGAGTAGCGATTGCCCATGCAGGTCACCGAGATATTTCGCTCCATCCAGGGGGAGTCCACCTACGCTGGCCTGCCCTGTGTTTTTGTGCGGCTGACCGGCTGCAACCTGCGCTGCGTCTGGTGCGACACCGCTTACGCCTTTTACGGCGGCCGGCGGATGGAGGTTGAAGAAGTCCTGGAGGCGGTGCGCGGTTTCAGCGAGCGCCAGGGGCGGCGCGCAGTGAACCTGGTGGAGATCACGGGCGGCGAGCCGCTGCTGCAAAAAGAAGTCCTCTCGCTGATGGAGCGGCTGCTGGCCGAGGGGTACCAGGTGATGGTGGAGACCAGCGGCGAGCGGTTCATCGGCCACCTGCCGGAGCCGGTTATCCGCATTGTCGATGTGAAGTGTCCCGGGAGCGGTGAAGGGGGAACCTTCTGCATGGACAACCTCGCCGCGCTGAACCGCAATGATCAGATCAAGTTCGTGCTCGCCGACCGCGCCGATTATGAATGGGCACGGGACTTCCTCCGCCAGCACCGGCTGGCGGAGAAGGTCGGAGCGGTGCTGTTCTCGCCGGTCTTCGACAAGCTGAACGCCCAGAGCCTGGCCGAGTGGATCCTCGCCGACGGCCTGCCGGTGCGGCTGGGCTTACAACTCCACAAGTTCATTTGGCATCCAGAGATGCAAGGGGTGTAAAAAGGCAGTGCAGCCGGTTCGCCCCAAGGCGGTGGTGTTGATGAGCGGCGGGATGGACAGTTGCGTCGCGGCCGCCATCGCCCGTCAGCAGCATGACGTTGCCGCGCTGCATGTTTCCTACGGACAGTTGACCGAAGCCCGCGAGCGCCGGGCATTCAACGAGATTGCCGATTACTACGGCATTGCGGAGCGCCTGCTGGTCGAGTTGCCCCATCTGGGCCGCATTGGCGGCTCGGCGCTGACCGACCCGCGTATCCCTTTGCGCGAAGCGGACTTGGAGGCCACCGACATTCCCGCCAGCTATGTGCCGTTCCGCAATGCGCATTTCCTGGCCGTGGCGGTTTCCTGGGGCGAGGTCATCGGGGCGGAGAAGATTTTCATCGGGGCGGTCGAGCCGGACAGTTCCGGCTACCCTGACTGCCGCCCGGAATACTACCGCCTCTTCAACCAGCTCATCGCCGCCGGGACGCGCCCGGAAACCCGCCTGGAAATCGCTACCCCTTTGATTCAGTTGCGCAAGCATGAGATCGTCAAAAAGGGGATTGAACTGGGTGCGCCACTTCATTTAAGCTGGTCTTGTTATCGCAATAGCGAGGAAGCCTGCGGCAGGTGCGATAGTTGTGTTCTGCGCCTGCGGGCCTTCGAACAGGCCGGTGTGGAGGACAGGATCCCCTACCGGCTGCGGTCCGGTTTTCCGGTGCATCCGGCGGGTTAGTGGGGCGGGCATGGCAGTGCCTGCGCGACGGGGACAGTGCTGACGCGCCGTGGTTTGGATTCACAGCCGGCAGCAATGCCGGCGTAGGATGGGAGAGGGAACGATGGCTAAGAGAATTTGGGCAGTCAGCATGTTTTGCTTGTTGCTCGCGGCGGGCGCGCGGCCCGCAGCGGCGCAGTTCGGCCAGATGACCGGCAACGTCATCGGCGAGGACGGCCAGCCGGCCGCCGGGATTGTCATCTCGATTGATCGCGAGGACATTCGCGGCCACTACGAAGTGAAGACCGACAAGAACGGCCGCTTCTTCCATGCCGGGCTCCCCCTCGGCAAGTACACCGTCTCGGTGATGAAGGACGGCAAGAAGATTTTCTCCCAGGGCAATGTCCAGACGCGCATGGGCGAGCCCGTCAATGTGCCCATCAACCTGCGCGAGGAGCGCGCCCGCACGGAAGCCGCCGCCGCTGGCTTGCAGATTCCCGCGGAGCAGGGTGGCCGGCTGACCGAGGAGCAGATGAAGGCCATTGAAGCAGCCGCCAAGGAGCGCGACGAGGCGATCAAAAAGCGCCAGGAGCTGATGGCCAAGTTCGGGGCGGCTATGGAGGCCATGAAGAACAAAGACTTTGACACCGCCATCGCCACCTTCCAGGCTGCTTCCGAAGTGGACCCCACCCAGCACGTGGTGTTCGCGCAGTTGGGCGAGGCTTATAGCGGGAAGGCCGCCATGACCCGCGATTCGGCGCAAAAGAAGGAGTTGCTCACCAAGTCCACCGAAGCCTACAAGAAGGCCATCGAGATCAACGCCGCCGACGCCTCCTACCACAACAACTACGCGCTGGCCCTGGTCAACCTCGGGCAGTTGGAAGAAGCCCAGGCGGAGCTCATGAAGGCCGCCGAACTGGACGCCGCCAACGCCGGCCAGTACTACTTCAACCTGGGCGCCGTGCTGGTCAACACCGGCCACATGCAGGAGGCTGCCAACGCCTTCAAGAAAGCTACGGAAGCCAAGCCGGATTTCGCGGACGCTTACTACCAACTGGGCGTGACCTTGATTGGCATGGCGACGGTGGATCCCAAGACCGGCGCCATGATCCCTCCGCCCGGGAC
>DATMAF010000185.1:0-2220 GCA_035560315.1 Terriglobia bacterium
CCGCGCGCGAGCGGCTGCTGTTCACGCAGGAGCTGGCCACGCTGCTGCAATCCGGCGTGCCGCTGGACCGCGCCCTGAACATCTGCGCGGAGCTGACAACCAGCAAACGATTCCGCCGCATGGTCGGCGAGGTGCTGCGCGAGGTGCGCGGCGGCAAATCCCTGGCGGAGGCGCTGGAGTCCCATCCCGGCGCATTTCCCCGCCTGTACCGCAGCATGGTGCGGGCCGGCCAGGCTTCCGGCACGCTGCCGGCGGTGTTCGGGCGGCTGGCGGAGTTTGAGGAACAGTCCTCGGAATGGCGCGGCCACATCGTTTCTTCGCTGCTCTACCCGGCGTTGCTGACGCTGGCGGCTCTCGCCTCCCTCGCCATTCTGATGAACTATGTGATTCCCCGCTTCTCGCAGGTATTCGAATACACCGGCTTGCCGGTGCCGGCATCGACCGCCCTGTTGCTGAACGCCAGCCGCTTCCTCCGTGCGTATGGCTGGATTCTGCTGTTGGCGGCGCTGGCCGTTGGTTTCCTGGCGCGGCAGTATCTGCGGACGCCCGCCGGGGCAGAGCGCGCCGACGCCCTGCTGTTGCGGGTGCCGCTGCTGGGAGAGTTGCTGCGCAAGGCGGAGACGGCGCGGTTTGCGCGGGCCATGGCCACGCTGGTCGGCCACGGCGTGCCGCTGGTTGAATCGCTGCACATCGGCAGAGAGACGGTTGCAAACCGCGTCCTGTCGGCATCGCTCGCGGGCGTCCTGCAGGGCGTGAAGCGCGGCGAGGGCGTCGCCCGGCCGGTGGAACGGGCGGGAACGTTTCCGCCGCTGGCCGTGCACCTGCTGCGGGTGGGAGAAGAAACCGGCCGGCTCGACGCCATGTTCGAGCGGCTGGCCGCAATTTATGACGCGGAGACGCGCGTGGCGCTGCGGCGGATGACGGCGCTCTTTGAGCCGGTGGTCATTCTGGGGATGGGCATTGTGGTGGGCGCGATGGTGCTTTCGCTGCTGCTCGCCATCACGAGCATCAATGAGATTCCATTCTAGGCCGGCGGGCAGCGGCCGCCGCAGGGGAAAGGGAAACGCATGAAGGTCGCGGGACAGAAAACAGGACCGGAGCAAGAGCCGCCTCGTAGCGCCCGAACCGCCCAGGCCGGCGTGACGCTGATTGAATTGCTGGTGGTGGTCACGATCATCGCGCTGTTTGCGGCCCTGGTCGGTCCGCGCTTGTTCCGCCAGGTGGAGCGTTCGCGCCTCACCGCGGCGCGGGCGCAGATCAATTCCTTCCAGACGGCGCTGGGCGTCTACAAGCTGGATACCGGGAGCTTTCCCACCACCGAGCAGGGCTTGCGGGCCCTGCGCGTGCAGCCCGACGGAGTCGAGCGGTGGGACGGCCCCTATCTGCCGCAGGATATCCCCAACGATCCCTGGGGGCGTCCCTATGTGTACCGCTATCCGGGCGAGCATGGCGAGGAGCCCGAGATCATTTCTTATGGTGCGGACGGCCAGCCGGGCGGGGACGGAGAAAACGCCGACGTGGTGAGCTGGAGCAGCCAGTAAGCTGCTGCGCGGCGGCTATGCGCCCGGCGTCCGCGGGGCGCCGGGCTGGAGGGAGAAGAAGATGGCAAGGAACGGTACCGGGAGAACGGCGGCGGGGGTGACGCTGCTGGAGATGATGGTGGTGCTGGCCATCGCTTCCGTTCTGGCGGCCATCGTTTTTCCTGCGGTCGGAACTGGCCTCAACGCCTTGGAGCTTCGCTCGGCCGCCACGCGCCTGGCAGGGGCGGCCCGCTACGCCCGCGATCAGGCCGTGTATCGGCAGCGCATTTATCAGTTGCGGGTCAGCGGCGACCGCCGGTCGGTGTCGGTTTCAGACTGGGAGGGCCGTGAGGAGAGAACGTATGAGTTGCCCGCGGCGGTGGAGGTGCTAGCCGTCGGTCCGGATGCATGGGGGGAAGCCCATCGCGACCGGCGCATCTTCTTTTTCCCGGACGGCAGCGCGCCCGCCTTTGAAGTGGTGCTGGCCGGGGCGCGCCGGCAAATCACCGTGGCCGGCGACCCGCTGACGGGCGCCGCGAAGGTGGAGGAGCGATGAAGCAGAGGCGGGCACAGCGCGGCCTCCGGGATGCGGGCTTCACCTTGCTGGAAGTCCTGGTGGCGACAGCGATTCTGGGAACGGCAGTGGCGGCGCTGTTCAGTCTGCTCTCGGGTTCGCTGGCCGGCGCCCGACGGCTGGCCG
>DATMAF010000186.1:0-4059 GCA_035560315.1 Terriglobia bacterium
GCGCTCAACAAGGCGGTGGACCGCAGGGCCATCACCGACCAACTGCTGAAGCGGGGCGAGATTCCCGGCGCGCATTTCGTTCCCGTCGGTTTCCCGCAGTATCAGTCCCCTCCCGGCCCGGAATACGACCCTCAGGAAGCGGCCCGGTTGCTCGCTGAGGCCGGCTATCCCAACGGGCAGGGCTTTCCCCCCGTCGAGATCCTGTTCAACACCCTCGAAAGCCACCGCAAGATTGCGGAGGCAATTCAGCAGATGTGGGCCAGGACGCTGAACATCCGCGTGACTCTTCACAACGAGGAGTGGGCATCCTACTTGAAGTCCACCAATCGTCTCGACTTCGACGTGGCCCGGCGCGGCTGGGTGGCCGACTATCCCGATCCCAGCACGTTCATCGACCTGATGGAAAGCACCAACGGCAACAACAATACCGGCTGGAAGAACGCAGAATATGACCGGCTGGCCTCGCAGGCGCGCGAGGAGCGCAACGCCGCCCGTCGCATGGAATTGATGCGCCGGGCCGAGCAGATCCTGCTGCGCGAAGCTCCCGTCATTCCCATCTACAGCTATTCCAGCAACAACCTGATTAAGCCTTACGTGCGCGGTTTTCTGCCCAGCCCCACCGAAGAATATCCCTTGCACAAGCTCTGGATTGACTATGCCTGGAGGGCGAATGGCTCAGCGGGCGAATGATCGCTGAAGCCGGAGGGAAGGCCAAAGAGGAAGAATGATCCGTTTCGTTTTGCGCCGCCTGTTGTTCTCCATCCCGGTCGTCTTTCTGGTGGCTACGACAACCTTCTTCATCATGCGGCTCGCTCCCGGCGGGCCGTTCATGTCCGAGCGCGCCATCCCGCCCGAGATTCTGGCCAATATGCAGGCCAAGTACGGCCTCGACCAGCCGCTGCTGGTGCAATACGGCCGCTACCTGAGCAATCTTCTGCGGCTGGATTTAGGCCCCTCCTACAAGTATCCCGACCGCACCGTGAATGAGATCATCGCCGAGGGCTTTCCGGTGAGCCTGCAACTCGGGCTGGCGGCGCTGCTGTTCGCGGTGGCCGTCGGCATCCCCGCCGGGGTGCTCGCCGCCGCCAAACACGGCAGGGCGGCCGATCACATCGCCATGGCGCTGGTCTCGGTGGGCATTTCGCTGCCGACCTTTGTCATCGGCCCGCTGCTGGTCTTTGTTTTCTCCCTTACGCTCTATTGGTTTCCCCCGGCCCTGTGGGGTTCGCCGTCGCAACTGGTCTTGCCGGCCGTTACGCTGGGTCTGCCGTACGCCGTTTACATCGCGCGGCTCACCCGCAACGAGATGGTCGAGGTGCTGCAACAGGATTACATCCGCACCGCGCGCGCGAAGGGCGTCAGCGAAGCGGGCATTCTGTGGCGGCACGCCCGCAACGGCTCGCTGCTGCCGGTGGTGTCCTTTCTCGGCCCCGGCGTGGCCGACATCGTGACCGGCTCGATCGTGGTGGAGAAGATTTTTGCCATTCCGGGCCTGGGCCGTTCCTTTGTTGAGAGCGCCTTCAGCCGCGACTACACCACCGTCCTGGGCACGGTGCTTTTTTATGCGGTGCTGCTGATCGCGGCGAATCTGGTGGTGGACATTCTCTACCGGCGGCTCGACCCGAGGATCGAGTACCAATAGCATGGCAACCGTGGCCCAATCCGCGCCCGCGCCGCTGCCCGCCGGGGTCAGCCTGTGGCGGTGGGGTCTGCGCCGTCTGTTGCGCCGGCCGCTGATGGTCGTCTGCGTTGCGATCCTGGCGGTCGTGGTGGCGGCATCCATCGCTGCGCCATGGATCGCTCCCTACTCCTACGAGACCATTGACCTGGCTCTAGGGCCCTCGCCTCCCAGCGCGGAGCACTGGTTCGGCACCGACACGCTGGGTCGCGACCTGTTCAGCCGCTGCCTCTATGGCGGGCGGATCTCGCTCGCCGTAGGCATCGTCGGCACGCTGGTCAGCCTGATTGTGGGCGTGCTGTACGGAACCGTGGCGGGCTACTTCGGCGGGCGCACGGATGAATTAATGATGCGCTTCGTCGATCTCATGTACTCGCTCCCCTACCTGTTTCTGGTCATCATCCTGCTGGTGTTCTTCTCCTCCAGCATCGTGATGCTGTTTGTGGCCCTCGGCCTGGTGCAGTGGCTGACGATGTCGCGTATTGTGCGCGGGCAGGTGCTCTCGCTCAAGAACGCGGAGTTCGTGCAGGCGGCGCGGCTGGCGGGCAGCCGTCCGGCGAGGATCATGTTGCGCCATCTGTTGCCGAACATGATCGGTCCCATCGTCGCCTATGCTACGCTGACGGTGCCGACGGTGATTTTGCAGGAGGCATTCCTGAGCTTTTTGGGGCTGGGGGTGCAGCCGCCACAATCCAGTTGGGGGACGCTCATCAACGACGGCGCGGGAGTGATGGGGCTGTTCCCCTGGATGCTGTTCTTCCCGGCGGTGATACTGGCGGGGGTGCTGTTCTCGCTGAACACTCTGGGCGACGGCCTGCGCGACGCGCTCGATCCGCGCCTGCGCTGAGGAACCGGACTTCGGTCTTCGAATTGCTATGGATTGTATAGGAAATCACTGCCGGAGGCATCTTCCGGGAGAAAGAGGAATTGTATGCAAGCGATGATTCGCAGTGCAGCCGTATTTTTCATCCTGCTGATGGCAAACGTGGCTAGGGCTCAAGTGGAGCAGGCCGCGGCTCGTTCCGATGTGCCGCTTTGAGGGGAGTGCGGGGTTACCCTGAAGGCAACCCTGGAACGCCAGGATGGCGTAGCCGAAGTCACGGTAGATGAAAGAGCAAATGTATTCTTTGTCAAGTATAAGCGAGGCGGCTTGTTCGAACCGCGGGTGTTGCGGGAGGCGGCAGAGAGAATCGATGCCACGCTTCTTTTGATACAGGTGATTGCCCGCGGCCGGATCGTGGAGGAGGCATCCAAGCATTACTTTCTCGCCGGGGAGAACCGCTTTGAGTTGATCGAGCCGCCGGCGAATGCGCCGCCTCTGCCGGAAGCCTCGCAGGGAGAAATCAGCGTCATTGGTTCGGTGGATGACTCGGTGGAGCCGATGCGGCTCAAGATCGTCCAGTCCAAGCCCGTGGAGCGGTAAGGTTGCTTCGGGCAGCGATCCGCCGGTGGTTGTGGTTTTTCCGGCAGCCGGCGGCGGGTTACAATAGCAGCATGGAGAAATCAAGCTCCGGCGGCGGCCCCACCCCGGAGGCGATCCGGGAAGAGAGCCAGCGCGTGCGCCGGTTACAACTGCTGGTGAACCTGGTGACCAGCGTCATCAGCCAGGGAAACTTGCCGGTGGAGGAAGCGGCGGAGCTGGTCGCCTCCACCAAACGAGCTGCCCTGAATCTTTTCCCTGACAAAGAACTGGCCTACGATCTGATCTACAAACCCCGGCTCCAGCGCTTGATGCGGGAAGTCTACCGGTTGCAGTAGGCGGTTGCCCGCCGAGAGCGGCTCACTGTTCCGCCTGGCCGATCTCCGACAGGGTAGCAATGATGGTCCCCACGCTGATCTGAGCCCGCAATTGAACCGGGATGCGGCGGGCATCCTTTGTGAACCAGACCCACATCCTTCCCTTGCCGCTGAAGAGCCGGCCGGAAAACAGGTCGGGCTCCACTTTGACGGTCTGAAATTTTCCGGCGGGGGTGGAGAGCTCTTCCTCCCCTTGGATGTCCACCTGGATTTGGATGAGCTGGGGGCCGTCGGCAATGGGGAAATCGAAGGACTTGCCGACCGTCATCGGCACCGTGCGGGCGAAGTAAACCGCCGAGAGAATGTCCTGGACGCACTGCGGAATGGGAAACTGCTCCACCTTGGGCGAGCTGTGATCGGTCAGGTCGCGGTCCTCCAGCCGGGCTACCAGCCGCTGCGGGTCGAATTGCAGCCGAACATCGCGGCGGCGCTCGCCTTCCTGAATCTGCTTGTGGATTCCGGAAGAGCACAACCCCGGACTGCGGAACTGCGACCGGTAGGTGTCATCCACCGGATAGATGTTGGAGACGTAGCCTTCCGACTTGGCGGTGGCGCTGGCGCTCCATCGCCCGCCGCCTCGCTCT
>DATMAF010000187.1:0-3913 GCA_035560315.1 Terriglobia bacterium
ACGTGGCGCCGCTGCGGGTGATCCGGGCCGCGCCGCTGGACACGCCGGCCTTGCAGATCGGCAATCCCGGCGCGGTGGCCTACGACACCCGGCGCGACGAGATCCTGGTCCCCAACTGAGTGGCCCATCCGCAGATCGCGGTCTTCGCCAGGCTGGCGAAGGGCGGTGATGCTCCCCGCCGGGTGATCTTCGGTCAGGAAACCAAGCTCAGCCGGACCATGCACGACATCCGGTACAGCCACAAGCGCGACGAGATGTATGTAACCAACCCCTTTGCCCAGGCGATCCTGGCCTTCAGCGGCGACTCCGCCGGAAGCAAGCCTCCCATCCGGGTGATCCAGGGGCCCAAGACCAAACTGGGCGGTATTGACACCCTCGAAATCGACGATGTGCACGACGAGATTCTGGTTCCCAACGGCGACAACGTCCTGGTCTTCCCCATCGCGGCCAACGGCGACGTGGCGCCGCTGCGGATTCTCCAGGGCGGCGACAAGGTCGGATGGGAGCCGGGAAGCGGAATCGCCGTCGACAACGTGCACCATTTGCTGGTCACGGACGGCACCATTACCTACGAAGACGACTACAAGAATCCCTATCCCAACGGCCGCGATTCCATCTTCATCTTCGACCGCACGGCGCAGGGCGACAACGTGAAGCCGCTGCGGACCATCCGCGGCGACAAGACCGGCATCATGGGAATTCGCCAGATGCAGGTTTGGCCGAAGGGCGGCTGGATCATCATCAGCCAGATCACCGACGGCGGCATCGCCATCCCCCCGGACACCTACGTGGGGGTGTGGAGCATTTACGACAACGGCAACGTTCCTCCCCGCTGGAGAATCGACGGCAAGGCCAGCAACGTGATGCTCAAGCCGCGCGGAGTTGCGCTCAACCCGAATCACAAGGAGTTGATCGTCTCCGACATGCGGCTGAACGCCGTGCTGACCTTCTCTTTCCCGGAGATCTTCGACCAGGTGGCGCGACCGCCGCAATAAGGGCGGGCCGGTTCGGCCACGCTTGCCTGCCCCGGAGCATGGCGGTGGCGCCATGCTCCGGGATTTCGTTTGCGGAGCGGCCCTCCTGCCGACGGAGGCCGCGCTTTTCCGCCACCGGCAATCTCTGGTATAGTGGTGGGGTCGATTGGAGAATTTTGAACCATGGCGCAAGTTTGTGAAATCTGCGGCAAAGGGCCGCGCTACGGCAACCGCATCAGTCATGCGCACAACGTGACCAAGCGCCGCTGGAATCCCAACCTCCAGCGCGTGCGGGCGGTGGTGAACCGCGGCCACGTGCGGCTCCGGGTGTGCACTTCTTGCCTTCGCTCCGGGCGCGTCGTCAAGGCATAGCGCGCCCCCCGCTTGCCCCGTAAGAACTTTCCTGTTCGGGTAGGAGTTTGCGCGGCGCCAAAACCGCGGCTCCGGACTCACGGCTTGTAGATGCGCTCCACGTCCCGGACGCCGTTCACCTTGCGCATCGCCAGGATGATCCGCTCCAGGTGTTTCTTGTCGGAGATATCCAGCGTCAGATCAATGACCGCGTTGCCCTCGTCGCCGATTCGCGTCTCCATATTGCGGATGTTGGTCTTCTCCGTGATGGCGGCCGTCAGTTCCTTCAACAGGCCGGGCCGGTCGGTGGTGCGAATGGAGAGCTGCACCGGAGACGGCTCCTCCTCCGACGGCGCCCATTCCACGTCAATCCGGCGCTCGGATTCGTAGAGCAGATTCTGCACGTTGGGACAGGTTTTGGAGTGCACCGCGACGCCCTTGCCGCGCGTGATGTAGCCGACGATCTCTTCGCCGCGGATGGGATTGCAGCACTTGGCGCGGTAGACCAGCAGGTCGCCATAGCCCCGCACCTGAATGGCGGCGTCGCGTGAAAACCCGAGCGCCTTCTGCACGGACTTGGCGAGAGACTTTTTTTCCGCCGGCTCCTCGATCTGCTTGTCGGGAAAAAGGCGGGACAACAGTTGCCGCGGCGGGACCGTCCCGAAGCCGACGGCCGAGAGCAGATCCTCGATTTTCGGGAAGCCGGAAGCATGGGCGGCTTCCAATAATTGCTCGTCGGTTACGCTTTTCCAGGAGACGCCGAACTTCCGGCTTTCTCGTTCGAGCAGCTTGCGGGCAAGCTCAATGGCCCCGACCCGCTCATGCACGTTGAGCCAGTGCCGGATCTTGTTGCGGGCCCGCGAGGATTTGACAAAGCCGAGCCAGTCGCGGCTGGGATGCCCGCCTTTCTGGGTGAGCACTTCCACCACGTCCCCGTTGCGCAGCTTGTAGCGCAGCGCCACCATCTTGCCGTTCACCCGGGCGCCCACGCAGGTGTTCCCCACTTCGGTGTGGATGGCATAGGCGAAATCCACCGGCGTCGCCTCCCGCGGCAGCACCACCACTTTTCCCTTGGGGGTGAAGCAATACACCTCCTCCGGATAGAGATCCAGCTTGACGCTGGAGAGAAACTCGGCCGGATCACTGAGCTCCTGCTGCCATTCCACCAACTGGCGGAGCCACGCCATGCTCTGTTCGTCCGCCGCCGTGACGGGGCCTCCCTCTTTGTACTTCCAGTGGGCGGCGAAGCCTTCCTCCGCGGTGCGGTGCATCTCCTGGGTGCGAATCTGGACCTCGAACGGCCGGCCATTCTTGCCGATGACGGTGGTGTGCAGCGACTGGTAGAGATTGGGCCGCGGCATGGCGATAAAATCCTTGATCCGGCCCGGCACCGGCGGCCACAAGGAATGGATGACGCCCAGCGCGGCGTAGCAATCCTGCACATTCTCCGTGATGATCCGGATGGCCAGCAGATCGTAGACCTGCGAGAGGTCCCCGCCGTGCCGCTTCATCTTCTGGTAGATGCTGTAGGGACGCTTGATGCGCCACTCCACGCGGGCCGGGATCTGCTGCTCCTGGAGCTTGCGGCTGACTTCCGAGGCGATTTCATTGAGGAACTCCTCGTTCGCCTTTCTCTTGCCTTCGAGCTCCTTCTGGATATCGCCGTAGGCGATGGGGTCCAGGTAGGCAAAGGCCAAGTCCTCGAGCTCGCCCCGGATCTTTCCCATGCCCATGCGGTGGGCGAGCGGGGCATAGATATCCAGGGTCTCCTGCGCGATCCGCTGCTGCTTCTCCGGCGGCAGGTACCGCAGTGTGCGCATATTGTGCAGCCGGTCGGCCAGTTTCAGGAAGATCACCCGGACGTCATCCACCATGGCCAGCAGCATCTTGCGCACATTGCCGGCCTGCCGCTCCTCGCGGCTGACCAGTTCCAGCTTGGAAATCTTGGTAACGCCTTCGACCAGATGCGCCACCTCCGGTCCGAACTCGGCGCGGACCTGATCCAGCGTTACGCTGGTGTCCTCGACCACGTCGTGCAGCAGGGCCGTGATAACGGTGGCCAGATCCATCCGCAGGTCGGCCAGAATGTGGGCGACCTCCAGGGGATGCACCAAGTAGGGTTCTCCGGAAAGCCGCATCTGCCGGATATGATGGCGGGCCGAGAACTGGTATGCCTTCCGCAGCGGCTCCAGATCCTCCTGCGGGCGGTTGCGCTGCATCTTCCGCAGCAGGTCGCGGAAGCGGGTCAGGGTCAGAAGATTGGTGGAGATCGCCTGACGGAACGCGTTGGGAAGATTGGCCACCAAACTGCACCTTCGGCGGGCAGCAACTCGCTGCCAAGGTGGCAACCCTCGCCGTCCGCCAAAAACAAACAGCCCTGAAAGGATTCGATCCTTCCAGGGCTTATTATAGACCGATTGGCGGGGCCTTGCAGAATGCCAGCCGGGAAAACTAGCCTCCGGCCTGCGGTTCCTGCGAGGCTTGCAGCGTCTTTGCCTTCTTGATGGCTAAGGACTTGTCCATCCAGCTATCGGCGGTTTTCAGCAACTCCTCGCGCTGCGCCGGATCATCCACAATATCCGCCTGTT
>DATMAF010000188.1:0-2554 GCA_035560315.1 Terriglobia bacterium
CCCACTCATCCAGCCCGGCGGCTTCCGCCGATACCTTTCCGTAGAGCATCTCCAGAGCCTTCACAAACGCCTTGTTCACGACGTAGGAGGGGTGGGAGAAGAGAATCACGGGGTGCTCAGGGGCGAGGGGGTCGAGCATGCTCATGGTGAAATTTTTCTGCGCCAGGAAGAGCACCCCGTTGACATTGCCTTGCCCGCCGCCCACGGAAATGAACGCCCAGCGGCCCGGCTTCTGGGTCCGCACGTGCTCCTTCACGGTGTTGGTGATGGCCTGCACCAGTTCGGCGTTGGTCTTCCCGGTAACGCTGTAGGCCTCGGCATTTTCCTTTTCCGCCTGCGGATTCTTCGCCACCCAGTCGCTCAGGGCGCCGTTGTGGATGTGGGTGTGCGTGTCAATGATGCCCGGCATCACCATGCGGCCGCGGGCGTCAATCTTCTCGGTGCGCGGGCCGGCCATCCGCAGGATGTAGTCGTTCGTTCCGACCGCCAGGATCTTGCCGTCCCGCACCGCCATGGCCTGCGCAATCGTGCCCACCGGCGTGTTCAGCCCGAAGGAGTGATCGTCCATCGTGACCACTTTGGCGTTGTGCACGATCATCTCCGGATAGGCCAGCACTTCCTCCGGAATTCCGTTCTGCTGTGCCGCGGCGCGGCCCCCCAGCAGAACGACAGCCAATGCTGCGATTGTCATCCACCTGCTGCGCATGCTCCCACTCTCCTTTTCTTCCCCGTCAACGGAACCTCGGCCGGGAGCGGCCCGAATGCGGAGCGCCTTCAGAGCCGATCCCGCCAAAAAACGCTAGAAGGTCAGCTTCAATCCGAACTGAATCCGGCGCGGCGAGCCCTGCGTGCTGGTGATCAGCCCGGCGGTGCCGCTGGGCCGCCCCGTGGAGGCCGAGCCGGTGACAAACACCCCCGGACCCGGTGCGTTAAAGTTCACGTGATTGAAGGCATTGAACAGCTCCCCGCGGAACTCCAATCGCGTGTTCTCGTGCATCTGCGAGAGGCTGAACTCCTTGGCCAGTCCGAAGTCAATTGTGAAGCTCCCCGGGGCGGTCACCGTGTTGCGTCCCAGGTTGCCCAGGTAACCTGCCTCCGGCAGCGTGAAGGCGAACGGATCAAACCACAACTCTGGAGTCTTGAGCTTGGTCCCCGCCGGAACGATGTTTGAGTTGCCGAACCGGAAGACGCTGGCGCTTTGCAGCGTGCCCCCCACCGAGGTGCCGCTGGTGGGGTTATTGCTCGCGCCCGGCGCCAGATTCGGATAGTTGCCGCCCTCAATGGTCCGCGAGCGGTCGAACCCGGTCACAATGCCGATGGGCAGCCCCGACTGCACGCGGACCAAGCCGTTCAGACGCCAGCCGCTCAGGGCGTAGCCTCGCCAGCCTCCGCGGTTGGCGCCCGGCAAGGAATAGACCGCGTTGAAGGTGAAGGCGTGGCGCACGTCGGTCGCCGCGAGGCCGCGCTCGACAAACGTGTAGTAGCGCGGTACCGGGTCGTTGCTGAAGTCGGTGCCGCCGGTTACGGAGGTGCCATCGTCGATGTTTTTTGACCAGGTGTAATTGCCCTGGAACTGCAAGCCGTGGCTGAGGCGCTTTTCCACTTCCAGGCGCATGGAGTGGTAGCTGCTCGTGCCGTTGGTGCGGCGATGCCGGGTGCGGCCCAGGCGCGTGTTTTGCTCCACATTGGTGGTGGGGAAATACAAGGTTCCGTCCGGCAGCACGGTGGGCCGCCGCCCGTTCTGCTCCTGGCGGTTCGGAAGATGGACCCCGCGCGTGCCGGAGTAGCCGATTCGCACCAGCATGGTGGGCAAGACTTCTCGTTGAATCTCCAGACTGAACTTGCCCACGTAAGGCTGGTTGGGGAATTTCTGGAACGACTCATAGCGCGGATTGCCCACGAACAACGCCCGCTGCGTGAAGTAGGCATTGGGGAAATCGACTCCCCCGGTGATGCCGCGCTGCGTCAGCAGGGTGTTGGTGAGGCGCCCTTCGACAAACAGCGGCGCGGTATGCAGCAGAGCCAGGCGGTAGGTCCAGTAGACCAGCTGTTCGTGGAAAATTCCGGCGCCGCCGCGGACGGAGGTGCGGCCGTCGCCCAACGGATCCCACGCAAAGCCCACACGCGGCGCGAAATTGTTGTAGGAAGGATTCCTCACAAACAGCGAGTCGCGCTGCTCGATGTCCTCCGGCCCGTAGAGATTCCTTCCATTGGCGTCCAGCGCAAAAAATTTTTCCTCCAGCGCGACCGGCATCTTGTTCTCGAGATCGGCGGCAAATTTCGGAGAGCTGGCCATTTCCCACCGCACGCCCCAGTTCAGCGTCAGGCGCCGATGGATTCGCCAGTCGTCCTGGAAATAAGCGCCGTAGATGCTCTGGCGGGTGTGGCGCACAAAATTTTCCGCCAGCGAGATGAGCGCTTCGTTCACGTTGTTTCGCAGCAGGTCCTCCAGGCTCTGGAAGCTGAACTGGCCGGCGGGCTGGCGCGGCGAGGTGTCGTTGTGCTGCAGCCGCGAGAAGTTGCCGCCGATCTTGAAGGTATGGCTGCCGCGGTT
>DATMAF010000189.1:0-2008 GCA_035560315.1 Terriglobia bacterium
AATGGCCTGCGCCATAATCCCCAGAATGTGCATCCGGCCTTTGCGCGCCTGCTCAAGGGCTTCCTGCAAAATCATCGCGTTGATGCCGCTGATTTTGATGTCCATCTGCAAGGCGGTAATGCCGGCTTCCGTCCCGGCGACTTTGAAATCCATATCGCCGTAATGGTCTTCCGCGCCGGCGATGTCGGTCAGGATGGCATACTTGTCGCCTTCCATGACCAGGCCCATGGCGATGCCCGCGACGGGAGCCTTGATGGGAACGCCGGCGTCCATCAACGCCAGGGTCGCCCCGCACACCGTCGCCATGGAGCTGGAGCCGTTCGACTCAAGAATGTCGGAGACCACGCGGATCGTGTAGGGGAAGACCTCCTCGTCCGGGATCATGCTCGCCAGCGCCCGCTCGGCCAGCGCGCCGTGGCCGATCTCGCGGCGGCCGGGGCCGCGGAGAAACCCCACTTCGCCGACGCTGAACGGCGGAAAGTTATAGTGCAGCATGAACCGTTTGTGGGCCTCCCCGGTCAGAGCGTCGAGGCGCTGCACGTCCTCCGCAGTACCCAGGGTGGCCGTGACCAGCGCCTGTGTTTCCCCGCGCGTGAACAGCGCCGAGCCGTGCGTGCGCGGCAGCAGATTCACCTCGCAGCTCACGGGGCGTATCTGATCGTAGGCGCGATGGTCGGGGCGCCGGCCATGCTCAAGCAAGCTGGTCCGGAAAATCTCCTCTTCCAGCATCTCGAAGATGTCCGCCGCCGCCTTGGCCTTGGCCGCCTCCTCCGGAGCAAAGGAGGCCAGCAATTCCTTGCGCAAAGCGGCCACCCGCTCCTGGCTTTCCAGTTTGGACTGTTGGGAAGTGTCCAGCGCCTCCGCCAGCCGCTGGCGGTACGAGCGGGCGATGGAGGCCTTCAGCTCTTCGTCCACCAGAACGGGCTCCACGGCCCGCTTCTGGATATTCATCTTCTCGTACAGCTCTTTCAGTTTCGCCACGATTTTCCGGATGGCGGCATGGCCGAACTGGATGGCCTCATTGACCACCTGCTCGGAGACCTCCTGCGCGCCGGCTTCCACCATCACAATGGCTTCCTCGGTGCCCACCACAACGATGTTCAACAGGCTGGCCGCCTGCTCAACGTAGGTGGGGTTGATCACCAACTGCCCTTCCACCAAACCCACGCGCACGGCCCCCACCGGATTGTGGAACGGGATGTCGGACAGGTACAAGGCCGCCGAGGCTCCCACGATGCTCAGCACGTCGGGATCGTTGTCGCTGTCGGCCGAAAGCACCATGGCGATGATCTGCGTCTCGCAGCGAAAGCCGGGAGCGAACAACGGGCGCACCGGCCGGTCGATCAGCCGGCTGGTCAGTATTTCTTTTTCCGTGGGGCGGCCTTCGCGTTTGAAGAACCCGCCCGGAATCTTTCCGGCAGCGTAGGTGTACTCGCGGTAGTCCACGGTCAGCGGGAAAAAACTGATGCCTTCGCGGGGCTCCAGATTGGAGCAGGCAGTGGCCAGCACCACCGTATCGCCATAGCGCACCAGAGCCGCGCCGTCGGCCTGCTTGGCCAGCCGGCCGATTTCAATGGTCAAGGTCTGTTTTCCTAACTCAATTCGTTCCTGATAAATCATTGTTCCTCCAGAAAAATCTCGGTGCAGTGGAGCTCCTTTGAACGGGCGCCGCCGGATTTTTCTTTGCTTCTGAATTGTTCTTGTTGCGGTCCGCAAAAAACAAAAAGCGACCACCGCGCGGAAAGCGCCTCGGTGGTCGCTCCGGTTCTGGGGATTCGATCTGAGTCCAATGATCCGGTGTTCGTTATCTTACTGACCATCCACCCCCGGGCGCCGGATCGGCCGCCGGGGTTTGTCTGTCCTGGAGAGCAACGCTTGCCCTGGTGGGAGTTGGCCCGCCGCGAGAGGTTTGCCGGCCGCTTATCGCCGGAGTCCCAAGCGGGAGATGACCTGCTGATAGCGGTCCTGGTGGCGGGCGCGCAAATAGTCAAGCAGCCGGCGCCGGCGG
>DATMAF010000190.1:0-3681 GCA_035560315.1 Terriglobia bacterium
CGTTCCTGCATCTGCTGCGCGCCCGCAGCGGCCAGTCGCTGGCCAGTGGAGCGACGCGGTTGGAAGCGCTTTCATGATGCTGAACGACACCCCGTTTGTCCGGCAAATCAGCGGCTGGGGCGGCCGGTACCTTCCGGAGCAGCGCCTGAGCGAATACACCTCGCTGGGGGTGGGCGGCGCGGCGGACTTGATTGTGATCACCCGGCTGGAGGCCATCGAACCCGTCGTGGAAGGCTTGCGGCACCGGGGCATTCCCTGGGGTCTGCTGGGCGGTGGAACCAACCTGCTCCCGGTGGATGAGCCGTTCCAGAGGGTGTTTCTGCAACTCGCTCCTTCTGCCGGCGAGCTCCGCTTCGAAGGGATCCGCGTTGAGATACCCGCGGCCGCCAGCCTGGCCCGCGCGGTGATGGAGTGCGCCAAGCGAAACCTGGGAGGAATGGAGGGCCTGGTGGGCGTGCCCGGCTCGGTGGGTGGCGCCCTGCGCATGAATGCCGGCGCCTATGGCACCCAGATCGGCCCCTTGGTCCGCAGCGTTACGCTCTTTCGAGGGGCCACCGGCCGCATCGAGCAACTGGCCGCCGGGGAGATCGGATTCGCCTATCGTCATTCCAGTTTTGCGCCGGACGACATTGTGCTTTCCGTAACGCTGGAGCTGATCGAACGGCCCTATCGTGACATTCTGGAACAGGTGAAGGGATATAACGAAAAGCGGCGGCGCTCGCAGCCGGTCAAGGAGAAAAGCGCCGGATGCATCTTCAAAAATCCGCCCGGACTTTCCGCCGGCAAGCTGATCGACGAGCTGGGGCTGAAGGGCCAGCGCGCGGGCGGAGCGGTTATCAGCGAGCGGCACGCGAATTTTATCGTGAACCGCGATGGCGCCACCGCCGCCGATATTTTCCGGCTGATGGAGCTCATCCGGGAGCGGGTTCGCCGGGCACACGGGATCGAGCTCGAAGAAGAGGTGATCGTCTGGAAGCAGTGAGGGCGATCGCACCGGCGCAAGCATGTTCGGGGAAAGGACGCAAGGTGCAGTGAGCGATCCGAAACATTCCGATCCCGCGGGCGTGGGCGAGGCGCCCGCCCCGGTCTATCTCCGCCTGCAAAAACGCGCTCCGGCGGAGGGCCGGCGGGGCAGTGTTCCGCCGGGACGATTCCGGCTGCGCAACTGGGCGCTTCGGCTGATCGCCCTGGCGGGCCTGGCGGCGGGAGGTTGGGCGCTGGTTCGCTTTGCAAGCTCCGATCCGCGCTTCCAATTGCGCAGCCTGGAATGGCATGGCTTGCAGTATGCCTCCCGCCCGGCTGTGGAAGCGGTCTTTGCAGCCGACTATGGCGGCAACCTCTACGCCGTGCCCCTCCAGCAGCGCCGCCAGGCGCTGGAGCAAGTGGCATGGATCCGCTCTGCGACTCTCACGCGAATCCTGCCCGACCGGCTCTCGATCCGCGTGGAGGAGCGCCGGCCGGTAGCGTTTTTGTGGACACGCGGCGGCGTTCAACTGGTGGATGTCGAGGGCGTGATCCTGGAAGCGCCTCCCGAGGCTTCCTGGACCTTCCCGGTGCTGCGCGGCGTGCCAGAACGCGAACCGGCGGAGCGGCGCAAGAAGCGGCTGGCCCGCTACCTGCGGCTGCTGGAAGAATTACAAACCGAGGACCAGGGCGGCCCGCCGGAACTCTCGGAAGTAAATCTGGCCGACCCGGCCAATCTGACGGCGGTGGTGGCCGATGCCGGCGGCGCGGTGCGGTTGCACCTGGGCGACGAGCGCTTCGCCGAGCGCTATGCCATCTACCGCGCCCACATCGCCGGCTGGCGGCAGCGGTTCCATGAGATCCATTCCATTGATTTGCGCTACGAGGGGCAGGCGGTGATTCAGTCGGCGGCGCCGGTTACGGTGAACGTAGAGCAGCAACCCGCCGCCTCGCCGGCGCCCGCGGCGCCTCCCGCGCAAGGCGCCGTGGCCCCCGCATCGGACCCCGCGCAGGCGGCGCTATGAGCCAGAGGCCGGAACACCTGGTGGCGCTGGATATCGGCAACCGCGCGACGCGGATCCTGGCGGCGGAGCTTCCCCCGGGTGAGCCGGCCGCCGGCCACGGAGCGCAGAAATCCTCCCGCCAGCCGGCTCGGCGGACAGACCCCTCGCAACTCCGGTTTTTGAGCTACGGAGAAGCGGAGAGCCGCGGCTGGCACAAAGGCAACCTGGCCGATATCGGGCAGGCGGCCTCTTCGGTGCGGGAAGCGGTGGAGCAGGCCGAGCGGACCCTTGGCTGGCGAATCGAGTCCGTCGTCCTGGGGATCGGTGGGGCGCATCTGGGAGGCCTGTCCAGCCGGGCCGGCGTCTCGCTGGGCCCGCGCCCGCGCGAGGTGCGCCGCGAGGACATGCAGCGCGTCATGGAGGATGCCCGGAACCTTTCCTTGCCGGCCGACCGCGAGATCCTCCACATCGTGCCCCGGGAATTTGTTCTGGACGGCCAGGAAGGAATTCGCGACCCCATCGGCATGATGGGATCGCAACTGGAAGTGCGTGTTCACTTCGTGACCAATTCCGTGGCCGTGGCGCAGAACCTGGTGACGGTGGTGAACCGGGCCGGCGTGCTGGTGGAGACGCTGGTGAGCGAAGGTTTCGCCGCCGGGGAGGCGCTCCCCAGCCAGGAGGAGCGCGATCTGGGCGTGCTGGTGGCGCTGATCGGCGGGCCCAGCACGGAAACGGTGGCCTACGGCCAGGGCGGTCTGGCCATGGCCATTTCGACCCCGGTGGGCGGCGATCATTTCACGGGCGACATCGCCATCGGGTTGCGCACGGCGCGCGCGGACGCCGAAACCATCAAACACACCTTTGGATCGGTCTTTCCCGGCTGGAGCCACGACGGCAGCGCCTTTGAGGTCCCCGGAATGGGCCACCAGCCTTCGCGGCTGATCCCGCAGCAGGTCCTGCGGCAAATCCTGGAGCCGCGGGCGCAGGAATTGTTCAGCATCCTGGGGGCGGAGATCGACCGGGCCGGCCTGGGAAGCCGCCTCAGCGCCGGGGTGATTCTCTCCGGCGGCGGGGCGCGGCTGGCCGGGATGTGCGACATGGCCGAGAAGGTCTTGGGTCTGCCGGCGCGCATCGGGCTGCCGCCCCGGATTCACGGGCTGCCGGAGCAACTGGACTCCCCCCAGTACGCCACGCTGGTGAGCCTGTTGTACTATGGCTATCGCGTGCGGCAGCAGCGCGCCCCGCGCGAACGCGTCGCCTCCGGCCGCCTGCGCTCCCTGCTGGCCTGGAAAAAATAGGAAGGGCAAGCGGGAAGGGGGAGCAGCAAGCAGCGGGAATTGCAAGCCGCGGCCTGCTCTCTGCCTGCTTCACCATTCACTGCTACCCGCTCACCTGTTGCCGCAAAAGAGACAATCTGCGCCGGAGGCCAAAAGACTGCTGACGTTTTTTTGACAATCCCCTATCGTTAATTCATTCCCCCGGCATGGGAGCGCTGCCCTCGCGGACTGCAAGTCCTTGAGGGCAAGGAAGGGAATCAAGAGCGATGGCACTGGGAAATATTGTCACAGAAGACTCCGTGCGGTTTGCATTCCAGGAGGAGCCGCGCACCGGCGCGCGCATTAAGGTGATTGGCGTGGGCGGCGGCGGGTGCAATGCCGTCAACCGCATGATCGAGGCGGGCCTGGACGGGGTGCAGTTCATCGTCGCCAATACC
>DATMAF010000191.1:0-7388 GCA_035560315.1 Terriglobia bacterium
GAGCCGGACTGAACGCCTCGCAGCAGGCGGTCGCAGACTTCCTCCGCGGCGGCGGTGTCTCCGAGGCACATAAAGATGATCTGCGCCCGACGGCCCACCTCCTCCGGCGTGTCCGCCACCGCCGCCCCGCGCTGGCGAAGCGGCTCCGCTTTCGCACCGGTGCGGTTCCAGACAATCACCGGATGGCCTGCCCGCAGCAGATTTTCCGCCATGGGATAACCCATGATTCCCAGTCCCAGGAAACCGAGAGTTTCTTGTGGTGGCATGGCAAATTCACTTTTCATCCTGCGAGGAATGCGGCCAGCAGCCGGCTGGGGTCACCGGCCGGGCTTGGCGGCCGATGGCGCCTTGCGCCGGGCGGCCCACCCCGCTTTCACCACCTGGCGGGCGCGGGCCAGGGCCAGCGCGTGGGCCGGAACCTCTTCCGTGATGGTGGAGCCGGCGGCCACATATGCTCCGCGCCCCACGCGGAGGGGGGCCACCAGTTCGGTGCCGCTGCCCAGGAACACGCCGTCCTCGATCACGGTCTGATGTTTTCTGGTGCCGTCAAAATTGCAGGTGATGGTGCCCGCGCCGACGTTTACGCCATCCCCCAACACGGCGTCCCCCAGATACGCCAGGTGGTGGGCGTGAACGCCGCGGCCGATCCGGGATTTCTTGACCTCGACAAAGGCCCCGATCTGCGAGCCGGGGCCGATCTCGGTGCCGGGGCGCAGATGGCTGAAGGGGCCAATCACAGCGCCGGAGGCGATGCGGGATTCGGTGAGGACGCAGCAAGGCCGGAGAACGACTCCGTCGGCGAGTTCAGAATCCGCGACGATGCAACCGGCGCCGATGCGGCAGTTCGTTCCGATGCGCGTTCGTCCCCGCAGAACCGCTCCCGGCTCAATCTCGGTGTCCGGGCCGACGCGGACGCCGGCGTCGATGCGCACGGATTCCGGCGCCTGGATGGTCACCCCGGCCCGCATCAGCTCGCGGGCCTTGCGCAGGCGCAGCAGATTGTCGACTCGCGCCAGTTCGACGCGGTCGTTGATGCCGATGACCTCCTGCGGGTCCTCGGCCCGGAAGGCATGCACGCCCAGGCCGCGGCCCGCCAGCAAGGCGATGACGTCCGTCAGGTAGTATTCCTTCTTGATCGGATCGAGCTTCACCTGCTGCAAAGCCCGGAACAGAGGCTGGGTCTGGAAGCAATAGATGCCGGAGTTGACCTCGCGGATCTGGCGCTGTTCGGCGGTCGCCGACTTCTGCTCCACAATCGCAATGATCGAGTGGTTCGAGGAGCGCCCGTCGGTCCCTCCGCTGGCGCGGAGGATGCGGCCGTAACCGGTGGGGTCATCCATCTCGGCCGTAAGCACCGTGGCTGCCGCCTGCGACCGGCGGTGCGCCGCGATCAGCTTCCGCAGGGTCTGCGGGGTGAGCAAAGGAGTGTCGCCGCTCAGCACCAGCAGTTGCGGCGCAGCGTTTGCGAGCGGCCCGCGACCAGAACGCAACGCGTGCCCGGTGCCCAGCCGTTCCTTCTGGAAAATAAATTTCAGGCGCCGGAAGCCGCGTTCTTGCAGGTGGGCGATCACCGCCTCCGCCTGATGGCCGACGATGACGAAGATGTCCCGCGGGGAGAGCTGCGCGGCGGTCTGAACCACGTGCTCGATGAGGGTCCGTCCGCCGGCTTCGTGCAGCACTTTGGCGCGTTGCGAACGAAAGCGCGTGCCCTGGCCGGCGGCCAGAATGGCGATGGCGAAACGGTGATCCATGGCGGCGGCTCCTCGTTTCCGCAGCGTCAGGAGACGGTTCTGGGTCCCAAAGCGGCACGGGCATTGGCCGGCGAGCGGTTTGCCCGGAGAGCCTCCGTCGGCCCCACGCTGTCCTTCCAATAGTGGTGGCTGGCGCCAATTTCCAGAATGGCGCGGGCCAGCTTGTCGGGGTGGTGGCGGACCCGCTGGCCGGGGGTGGTGCCGGAGCGTTCCTCAGCGATCAGGTCGCCTTCGATCACCCGCACGCCCATGGCCTCCAGCTCCGCCCGGTTCACCTCCACCGGTTGCGACTGCCGCGCCAGGTAGCGTTTTCGGGCCGTTCGGGAGACGGGAGCGGTGTTGACCAGCACATAGTCGAACACCTCCGCCCCGCAATGATCGTAGATGGCGCGGAGATGTTCGGCGGCCGTGAAATGCGTGGTCTCGCCGGGCTGCGTCATCAAATTGCAGATATAAATCTTGGCGGCCCGCGCTTTCCGCAGCGCCGCCGGCATGCCCTTCACCAGCAGGTTCGGAATCAGGCTGGTGAACAAGGAGCCGGGTCCCAGCGTAATGGCATCGGCGCGCTCAATGGCCTCCAGAGTCTGTGGCATCGGCAGGCAGCGGGCCGGTTTCAGGCGAATCCGCTGGATCCGGCGGCGGCTGCGGGAAATATTGGTTTCTCCCCGCACGATGCGGCCGCCCTCCAGCACGGCTTCCAGCGTGACATTGGCGGTTGTGGAGGGAACGATGGCGCCGCGAATGGCCAGGACCTCTCCGGAGAGTTTGACCGCTTCCGGGAAATCCCCCGTGATGGCGCTCAGCGCGGTCAGGAACAGATTGCCGAAGCTGTGCCCCCGGAGGCCTTTTCCGGACGGGAAGCGGTACTGGAACAGCCGCGACAGCAGAGCCTCGTCCTCCGAGAGAGCCACCATGCAGTTGCGGATGTCGCCGGGGGGGAGCACCTGAAACTCGCGGCGAAGCCGTCCGGAACTGCCGCCGTCGTCGGAAACCGTGACGACCGCGGTGAGTTCGGTAACGCGGCGGGCTGAGGGGCCAGCCGCCCGCTCCAGCACTGCTTCCAACAGATCGGTTTTCCAGTCCTCCGGAAGGTACCGCTTTAGGCCCCGCAAAAGGGTTGAGAGGCCGGTGCCGCCGCCCATGGAAACGATTCTCATGCCTGGCGCAGGTACTCCTGATTCCGCAGCAGCCTAGGGCAGGGGTTTTTCCGGATACAGCAACTCCGTGAAGCGGGGGTCTTCGAGCAGGCTGGCAAAGTCGCTGTCATTCTGAGCCTGAAAACGGTTTCGTTCATTCAGTTCAATCGCCTTTTGGAGATATTGCAAGGCGCCCTCCACGTCCTCGCGCAGGGCGCAGGTCGTCGCCAGGGCGTAGTACAGGTAATCGGCTTTGGGAGCGAGCTTGAGTGCCTTCAGCAGGTGCTGCTCTGATTCCTCCGCCCGCCCTTCGTTCGCCAGGCTGACGGCATAATTGTAGTAGTCCTCGGCGGTCTTCAACTGGACCGTCGTGCGCGTCAGGCGCTGATCGCAAATGCGCAGGTATACCCCCGCCCGCTGCGCCAGTTCGGGCGAAGAGTGTTCCTTGAGTTTCTCAAAAAGGGTGCGCGCCCGCGCCAACTGGTTCTGATTGAAAAGTTGCAGGGCATTCTCAAACCGCTCCATATCCTGCTGGTGGGCGATCTCTTCCGCCGTCGGCTGGCGGCGGTAGACCGGCGCGGGCTCTGCGGCGGTCTTTTGGGTGCGGGCCTTGGGCGACGTCTTTGCCGGCGCTGTCTTTGCTACCCGGGACCGGGAGTCCGCCGCCGGTTTGTTGGTGGATTCGGGGCGGGAACTGGCAGCTCTGGCTTTGGTTTTTTTCATTGGCCTGTGTCTGTCCCTGCGATTGGCGGATAAGGCCTGCGATCCCTCGGGGCCGCTGGAGGAGACCTTTCTCAATCCGCTGAGATATAGCAAAATGCCGGTTCCGCCGTCAAGCTGGCGCCTCCCGCTATGGATCGGCTTGCCGCGCAGGGCCGCCTTTGAGTTCGGGCGAACTTCGGGTTGATCCTGCCCTCCGTAAACGAAAAATCGCGATGTCCTGACGGCTGCGGCTGCCCCGGCGGCGTGGCCCTGTTCCGGGAGGCCGACGAGCCCCGCAAGGAATGAGTATCCCTTTGTGTAACATGTTGATGCGGAGGGGCTCCACGCCATTGCGCGCCTCTACATGGTGTGCTAGATTGCTTACGAGTTTTGTGGGAAATAAGGGACTCTATGCCTGAAATTCCCGGTTCGCTTCTGCCACGGGAACGCACGCCCAAGGATTCCGCAGACCTGATCCGATGGCGGACCGTCAGCTACCGAGCCCTGCTGTTATGGGTCTTGCTGCTGGTCTCGCTGGCGGCGGCGGTGGCGCTGGCGGTGATGCCGGAATGGCGGCGGCAGGCGCTGGCCTGGCTCTCAGGCGCCGGGGCCGACCGCGACTCTGCGGTGGGTTCCTCGGAAAACCGGCTGGCGCGCTTTACCAACCTGGACGGAGGCGTTCGGGTGCGGCGGGCGCAGGCCGTGGAGTGGGTGGCGGCCGACCTCTCCATGGAGCTGGACAAGGGCGATCTGGTGCAAACGTCCCGCGACGGCGTGGCCCGCATCGCGTTCGCCGACGGCACGCTGTATGTGGTGCGACCCTCCACGCTGATTGTCATCGAAGAGAACGACGTTCCTGGCGACAAGACCGCCTCCAATGTGGCGGTGCAGGTTTCTTCCGGCGTGGTCGACCTCTCCACGACGCGCCTCACCGGAACTTCCCGCGTCTTGTTTGCCGACGCGGAGGCGCGCTTGCAGGATGAAAGCCGGGCGCTGGTGCGCAATGATCTGGAGACCAACACCCGGGAGATCACCGTCTCCAAGGGCGGCGCGCAGCTGTTGCGCGGCTCCGAGCAGTTGCAATTGGGAGAATACGAACAGGCCTCCTTTGCCGGACCGGGCAGCGCCACGACGCGCAAGAAGATCGTCGCGCCGCCCCTGCTGTTAACGCCGGCGGATATGGCGCCGATCGTCGTCTCGGGATCGGAAACCATCGAAGTGCAGTTCACCTGGTCGGCCATCTCGACGGCCCATTCCTACCGCTTGCGGGTGTCTTCCTCGCCCATTTTTTCGCACCTGCTGCACGATCGCGTGGTGCGGTCTACCTCCCTCCGGTTGCCCTCCTTCCGCGTGGGGGATTATTATTGGACTGTGACCTCGCTGGATGCGGAGGGGAAGGAGAGCCAGCAGAGCGAGCCGAACCAGTTTTCCGTTATCCGGCAGGAAAATGCCGGAGAATTGCTGCTGGTGGTGGAGAAAACCATCCAGCATGGCCGGGTGATCGAGGTGATTGGCCGGACCGAGCCGGGGGCCACCGTTCTGGTCAATAACGAGCCGGTGTTCAGCGTGGCTCCCAATGGTTCTTTCAAGCACTTCACCTCCCCGCTGCCGAACATCGGCGCCAATCGCATCACCATCACGGCCCAGAACAGCGAGGGGAAGGTGGCTACCGTCCGGCAAACCATCAATATCCAATAGCACAGCGCCCGCGCCGGAAACGGGGAAAGCAATCCGGAACAGGGAGTCAGAACGTCCAGATGTCTGCCAATCGTCATTCCTTTTTCAGCTTTTTCTCGCGGGACCTGGCCATTGATCTCGGCACCGCCAACACCCTGGTCTACGCCAAGGGCAACGGCATCGTGGTCAATGAGCCCTCCATTGTCGCCATCAACAAGCTCACCAACGAGGTGGAAGCGGTGGGCAAAGAGGCCAAGGAGATGCTGGGCCGCACGCCCGGAAACATCGTGGCCATCAAGCCGATGCGCGACGGCGTCATCGCCGATTTCAAAGTCACCGAGAAGATGCTGACCTATTTCATTCACAAGGCCCACAACCGCAAAATGCTGGTGCACCCGCGGATCGTCATCGGAGTGCCTTCGGAGATCACCCCGGTCGAAAAGCGCGCCGTGCAGGACTCCGCCTATCGGGCCAAGGCCAGCGAAGTGCATCTGGTGGAACAAGCCATGGCGGCCGCCATCGGCGCCGGCCTGCCCATCACCGAGCCGTCCGGGAACATGATCGTGGACATCGGCGGCGGCACCACCGACATCGCGGTGATCTCGCTCTCCGGCATCGTCTATTCGCGCTCCGTGCGCGTAGCCGGCAACGAGCTCGACGACGCCATCATGCATTACCTGAAGCGCAAGTTTAATCTCCTGATCGGGGAGCGGACCGCCGAGCAGATCAAGATCGAGATCGGCTCCGCGTACCCGCTGGAAAAGCCCTTGAAGATGGAGATCAAGGGCCGGGATCTGATTGAGGGCGTGCCGAAGACCATCACGGTGGAGGACTCGGAGATCCGCGAAGCCTTGGCGGAAGGCGTCGACACCATTGTCAATGCCATTCGCGTGGCGCTGGAACGGACGCCGCCGGAGCTTTCCGCCGACATCTCCGACCGCGGCATTGTGCTGACCGGCGGCGGCGCGCTGCTGAAGAATCTGGACAAGCGCATTCGCGAGGAGACTGGCTTGCCGGTATCGATCGCGGATGATCCCCTGGCTTCGGTGGTGCTTGGCACCGGCAAGATGCTGAGCAATTTCAAGCTGCTCCGGAAAATCGCCGTTGACTAACCGCCGCCTCATGGTTTCCGGCAGCTCCAATTCCTTCCGGCCGGTGAGCATTGAAAGCCGGTACCGGAAGAGGGACTCGGGAGCCGGCGAGCGGTCCGGCGGCCTCTTCTGACTCAGACGTACAATAGAGAGGTAGGCTCCGTTCCGGGGGAACTCCCTTGGTGGCCCGCTATCGAAATCTGCTCTTGCTGGCAGCGGTTCTGTTCGCGCAACTGCTGGGGATGGCCTATCAATTACGGCGCCAGCAGGATGTGCCGTTAATCCGCAACGCGGTTGTCTACGTGGTGGCTCCCGTCCAGGCCGGCCTGCGCACCCTCGTGCGTGCGGCGCAAAACGCTTAGGAAGGGTACATTTTTCTCTGGGGAACCCGGCGCCAGAATCTGGAGCTCCGCGACCAACTGGACCGCCTCAAGCTGGAAAATCATCGCCTGCGGGAACTGGCCGAGCAAGGCCGGCGCTTGCAGGCCTTGTTTGCTCTCCGGGAGCAGGCGGTCGTCCCCTCCGTGGCGGCGCAAGTCTTAAGCGCCGGTTCCAGCGAGACGGCACGGATTGTGCTGATCGACAAGGGCGCCAACGACGGCCTCACCGCCGACCTGCCGGTGATGGTTCCCGACGGCGTGGTCGGCAAGGTCCTGCACGTCTTTCCCAGCACCGCCCAAGTAATCTTGATCACGGATCCCTACAGCGGCGTGGCCGCACTGCTCGGAGACTCCCGCATCCACGGCATCGTCAAGGGCCAGAACCAGTCGGAATGCGTGCTGGCCTATGTTCCCAACGGCGATCCGGTGCAGCCGGGCCAGATCGTATACACCTCCGGGGAGGACCGGATTTTCCCCAAGGGTCTTCCGGTCGGAGTGGTCGTCGAAGCCCGGCCAGGGGTGGAGTTCCAGCAAATCAAAGTCCGGCCCTTGGCGAAGTTGAACCGCCTGGAAGAAGTGCTGGTGCTGCTGCAATCCGCGGGCGAAGTTGCGGCTTTCCAGCAGGCCGCCGGCGCAGGCGACCACGATGCG
>DATMAF010000192.1:0-4655 GCA_035560315.1 Terriglobia bacterium
CCGAGGTAGTCGTTCGACTCGCCTTCCAGTATCAGCGTGATGCCACGGGCGAGGAACGCGCCGAACGATTGCCCGGCCGACCCGTTGAACTTGATCGAGATGGTATCTTCCGGAAGGCCTTCCAGCCCGTATTTCTTGGCAATCTTGCTGGACAGCATCGTACCGGTCGTCCGGTTCACGTTGCGGATCGGCAGTTCGAGCATCACCCTCTCGCCTTTTTCGATCGCCGGCCGGCACAACTCCACGAGTTTGTTGTCAAGGATGTTCTCCAGGCCGTGATCCTGCGCCTGCACGCAATACCGGGGAACCTCTGGCTCGACCTCGGGCATCATGAGTAGCGGCGAGAGGTCCAGGCCCCTCGCCTTCCAGTGGTCGACCGCCTTGGTGATCTTGAGCTTGTCGACACGGCCGACCATCTCATTGATCGTCCTGAACCCGAGCTTTGCCATCAGGTGCCGCGCTTCTTCCGCGACAAAGAACAGGTAATTAACGATATGTTCTGGCTTGCCGTTGAACTTCTTGCGCAGCTCGGGGTCCTGCGTGGCGATGCCGACTGGACAGGTGTTCAGATGGCATTTGCGCATCATGATGCAGCCTTCGACGATGAGCGGCGCCGTCGCGAACCCATACTCTTCGGCACCAAGCAAGGTGGCGATCACGACATCCCGGCCCGTCTTCATCTGGCCGTCCGTTTCAACGCGGATGCGTCCGCGCAGGTTGTTGAGCACCAGCGTCTGGTGGGTTTCCGCCAGGCCCAGCTCCCACGGGATGCCGCCGTACTTGATGCTGGTGAGCGGCGAGGCGCCGGTGCCGCCGTCGTGGCCCGAGATCAGCACCACGTCGGCGTGGCCCTTGGCGACGCCCGCGGCCACCGTCCCGACGCCGACCTCGGCGACGAGCTTGACGTGCACGCGCCCTTCGGGATTGGCGTTCTTCAAATCGTAAATCAGCTGCGCCAAGTCTTCGATGGAGTAAATGTCATGATGCGGGGGCGGCGAGATCAGCCCCACGCCCGGCGTCGAGTAGCGCACCTTGGCGATCCACGGGTAGACCTTCCCGCCGGGCAGTTGCCCGCCTTCTCCGGGCTTGGCGCCTTGCGCCATTTTGATCTGGAGGTCGAGGGCGTTGACCAGGTACTCGCTGGTCACGCCGAAGCGGCCGGAAGCCACCTGCTTGATGGCGCTGCGGCGCAGATCGCCGTTCGCATCGGGAACGTAGCGGGCCGGGTCTTCTCCGCCCTCTCCGGTGTTGGACCGGGCCCCCATGCGGTTCATCGCGATGGCCAGGGTTTCATGGGCTTCCTGGCTGATGGAGCCGTAGGACATGGCGCCGGTGGAAAAGCGCAGCAGGATCGACTCAATGGGTTCCACCTCATCGATCGGAATCGGCTCCGGAGCGTATTTCAGTTCCATCAAGCCGCGGAGCGTGGCCAAGTTCTTGCTTTGGTTGTCCACCAGCGTGGTGTATTCCTTGAAAATCTTCCATTGCCCGGTGCGGGTGGCGTGTTGCAGCTTGAAGACGGTTTCCGGATTAAACAGATGATACTCCCCGTCGCGCCGCCACTGGTACTCCCCGCCGGGATCAAGGTCTTGCTCGCGCACCGGACGGTCGGGAAATGCCCGGCGGTGCCGCTGAAGCACTTCCTCGGCCACGACGTCAATGCCGATGCCCTCCACGCGCGAGGCGGTGCCGGTAAAGTACCGGTCCACAAAATCCTGCCGCAATCCAACGGCCTCAAAAATCTGGGCTCCGCAGTAGGACTGCACCGTGGAGATACCCATTTTGGACATCACTTTGAGGATGCCTTTGTTCAGGGCCTTGACGTAATTGTTGACGGCCGTTTCATAATCCAGGCGCAGCGCCCCCTGGCGGATCATGCCGCCGAGCGTCTCGAACGCCAGCCGGGGCGTAACGGCACTGGCGCCGTAGCCGATCAGCAGCGCGCAGTGATGCACTTCGCGGGCTTCCCCGGTGTCGATGACCAGTCCGACCGTGGTGCGCGTGGCCTCCCGCACCAGATGGTGGTGGACGCCGCTGACGGCCAGCAGCGCCGGAATCGCCGCCATGTCCTTGTTCACGCCGCGGTCGGTGAGGATCAGAATGTTGTAGCCGCTGTCAATGGCCTGGCTGGCCCGGTTGCACAAATCGTCCATCGCTTTGGCGAGCCCCGCGGCCCCCTCGGCGACCGGAAACAGGATCGGAAGCACTTTGCTCTTCAGGTCCGGCAAATCCAAATCCCAGAGCCGGGCCAATTCCTCATTCTTCAGAATGGGGGATTGCAGCTTGACCTGCTGGCAGCTCTCCGGCTGCGGGTCCAGCAGATTCCCCTCCGGGCCGACCGTGATCGACATTTGCGTCACCAGCTCTTCGCGGATGGCGTCCAGCGGGGGGTTGGTAACCTGGGCGAACAGCTGCTTGAAATAGTCGTACAGCAGACGCGGCCGGTTGGAGAGCACCGCCAGCGAGGTGTCGGTGCCCATGGAGCCCACCGGTTCGGCTTTGTTTTCCGCCATGGGGCCGAGGATCAGCCGCAAGTCTTCCAGCGTGTAGCCAAACAACTGCTGCCGCTGCAGCAGGGTATCGGGATCCGGCTCCGGAAGGTTCTTGCCTTCCGGGAGGCTTTCGAGCGGCAGCAGGTAGGTTTTCAGCCACTGGCCATAGGGATGCTCGGAGGCGTAGCGGTGCTTGATCTCCTCGTCGTCGACGATGCGGCCCTCCTGGGTGTCTACCAGAAACATGCGGCCCGGATGCAGCCGCTCCTTCAGCAGAATGTTCTCCGGCGGAATGTCCAGCACGCCGACTTCGGAAGCCATCACCACCAGACCATCCTTGGTGACCCAATAGCGCGAGGGCCGCAGTCCGTTGCGGTCCAGCACGGCGCCAATCACGCTGCCGTCGGTGAAGGCGATGGAGGCCGGGCCGTCCCACGGCTCCATCAGACAGCCGTGATATTCGTAGAAGGCCTTCTTCTCCTCGCTCATGGTCTCGTGGCCGGCCCACGGCTCGGGAATCATCATCATGACCGCGTGCGGCAGGGGCCGGCCGGCCATCACCAGGAATTCCAGCACGTTGTCGAAGATGGCCGAGTCGGAACCGCCCTCGATGACAATCGGAAGAATGCGCTTCATCTCCGGCAGCAGCGGCGAGGCGCACAGCTCCTCGCGAGCATGCATGCGGTTGATGTTGCCGCGCAGCGTGTTGATCTCCCCGTTGTGGGCCAGATAGCGGTAGGGATGCGCCAGCGGCCAGGAGGGAAACGTGTTGGTCGAAAACCGCTGGTGCACCAGCGCCAGCGCCGACATAAAGTCCGGCGCGGTGATGTCCGGGTACATGGTTTCAATCTGATCGGCCGAGAGCATGCCCTTGTAGATCAACGTGCGCGAGGAAAGGCTCGGAAGATAGAACATCTTCCGCTCCGGCATCTCGGAGTTCCAGACGGCGTGCTCCACCCGCTTGCGGATCACGTACAGCTTCCGCTCGAAGGCGGCGGCATCCGTGAGCTTCTTCGAACGGGCGATGAAAATCTGCCGGATGTGCGGTTCGGCGGCCCGGGCGGAGGGGCCAATGGGGGAATCGTCGGTGGGCAAGTCCCGCCATCCGATCAGGCTTTGTCCTTCTTCCGCGATGATGCGCTTGAAAAGCTTTTCACACTGTTCCCGCTCGTCGCGATGGCGCGGCAGGAAAACCAGGCCGGCGCCGTATTCGCCGGGATCGGGCAGAGCAAGGCCGGCCTCGCGCCCGACGCGGTGCAGGAACTGGTGCGGCATCTGCACCAGGATTCCCGCTCCATCCCCGGTGTTGGTTTCGCAGCCGCAGGCCCCGCGGTGCAGCAGATTCTTGAGCACCGTCAGCGACTGTTCGACGATGGCGCGCGAAACGCGCCCTTTGATGTCCACCACGAACCCCACACCGCAGGCGTCGTGCTCGTGCGCCGGATCATATAGACCCTGGGCTGGAGGGAATCCCCAACCGTTCATCCTGATTCCTCCTCGGATCCGCTTTGCCCCCGGGGCGCGCTGGAAGCCGTCCCTTGCGGTTCCTGAGACTGTCTGATTACTGAGCATAGCAAGAGAGAAAGTTATAATCCAAGCGAAAAATAAAAATGCTTTGCATAAGAAATTCTTATATTGTAGAATGCGGTCATGACCTTGGAAGCCTTACAGCTATATTGCGATATTGTGCGGCTGCACAGTTTTTCCCGCGGCGCCGCCGAACACAACATTTCGCAATCGGCCGCCAGCCAGACGATCCAGCAACTGGAAACGGAACTCCGGGTCCTGCTTCTCGACCGCAGCAAGCGGCCTTTTTCCGTTACGCCGGAGGGACAGAAGTTCTACGAAACCTGCCGGCAGATGCTGCACCAGTACGAGGAGACCCGCCTGGAGATCACCCGCGGGCGGCAGGAGCTGGCGGGCACGGTGCGGGTGGCGGCGATTTATTCCGTCGGCCTGCACGGCATGAGCGGCCCCATGCAGCGGTTTCTTTCCAACTATCCCCGCGCGCGCGTGCGGCTCGAGTGCCTGCATCCCCATGAAGTGGTCGAAGCCGTGCTGGCGGACGAAGCCGACTTGGGGGTGCTTTCCTACCCGCCCGCAAAGCGCTCGCTCGCAGTGGTCCGACTGTATTCAGAGCCGATGGTGTTTGTTTCCCATCCC
>DATMAF010000193.1:0-2343 GCA_035560315.1 Terriglobia bacterium
CGCTGCTGGGCGGCACGGCCATCGGGGCCTTTGCCGGGCCGATCGGAGCGCTGGCGGGGCTGACGCTGGGGCTGATCTTTGGCGGCGGCGGCAAGGCCAAGCAGCACGACACCGCCATCGAAAACGCCGGCTTCGCGCAGATCAAGCAGCTGGTGGAGGAGTACGAGCGGCACCGCCTGGATTACGCCCAGACCTACGAAGGAATTCAGTCGGTCTACCAGCAGATGGTGGGGCAGTTCCAGCGCTCCGCCTCGCGGCAGAACGCCAGCTACTGGTATCAGCAATACCTGGCGCACATCCAGCGCATCGAGGATGAGCGCAACCGGCGGCGGGGGCTGAGCCTGCCGGTGCCGGAGTTTGCCTCCGGCGGGCTGGTCGGAGGCGCGGCGGGCGGCGGAGTGCTGGCGATGCTGCATCCGGGGGAGTTTGTGATGTCCAGCGAGGCAGTGCAGCGCTTCGGGGCCGACCTGCTGGAGCGCATGAATTCCGGCGCGGCGGGCGGCGACGGCTACGTGATGCAAGTCTGGACGCCATCCAAGGAGTTCGCGGCCCAGGTGGTGGAGATGGGCACTCCGGTGGTGATCGGACGGGGCGGAGCCGCAAAGAGACTCTTACGCGGTTAGCAGGACAGACCTGGAGGAGGCCACGCAGTGCATGGCGAGCAGGAGAGCGAACCGGCGCAGGAGCTGTGAGGGCAAGGTGCGGCATGAGACGCCGCAGGCGGCGCGCATCGCGCTGCGGAAATGCTGGGAGCCGGGCATGCAGATGTATCACTGCCGGTTCTGCGGCGCGTGGCACCTGGGGCACGGCGGCCCCGCGGCGCGCCGGCAGGGCCAGCGCCGCAGCAATGTCAGATTGAGAAGGGGTAGAGCACATGGGAGCAAGTGACAACTTTCCGCTGACTCCCGACTACGCGGTGCAGCGCGCGCAGGCCTCCAACCTGCTGCGCGGGCGCTCGGAGAGCGCGCGCGAATTCCGGCGGCAGAAGGGGCCCCGGCAGCGGCTGTGGGCGCTGGTGTTTAACGGCCGGCCGAAAGCCGACTGGGAGGCGCTGGAGTATTTCTATCACAAGTTCCAGACAGACTTTTTCAGCTTCACCGATCCCACCAGCGGGCGGAAGTACTCCTGCTACTTCCACGGCGAGCCGGCCTACCAGGAATCCGGCAACGAGAGCTTCGATCTGCGCGCGGAGCTGATTGAGGCTGCCGGAGTGGCGCTCGACACGTATCCATCGAGCTTCACCGCGCCGTATTACGTCACCATTCCGGTGGCCAGCGCGCAGGACCTGGGAGCGAACGGGAAGCTGTTTGTGTACGCAGGCTATGGATACCGCGTGAACGGGACGTTCACGAGCATTTAT
Organism: Terriglobia bacterium; assembly: GCA_035560315.1. Classification (GTDB taxonomy): domain Bacteria; phylum Acidobacteriota; class Terriglobia; order 2-12-FULL-54-10; family 2-12-FULL-54-10; genus DATMAF01. The sequence continues at coordinate 1,361 of DATMAF010000193.1, forward strand.
CTGGACGAAATTCTGACCGGCGGGGAGAACCCCAAGACGGACGTGGTGCTGGGGCTGCACCGCGTGCGGGTGGTGGGCGGGACCCCGACGAGCCTGGATTATTTGATATGAGGTGCGCGGCGCAAGTGGCAAAGACGCTGTTCCCGGACATGGAAGAGATCGCGCGGCAGGCGGAGTTTACGCGCTGGCTGGCGGAAGCAGCGGCAAAGTTCCGCGCCGCCTATCCGGCCTCGAAGCGCTCAACACATCCGGAGCGGCTGCTGCCGCGGATGCGGGCGGCGCTGGAGCCGCGCTGGAAAGCCGGGGGGCTGGAGGCCTGCGAGCAGCTGTTTGCCAAGGCGATGAAGGTTCTGGAGGTGCAGAAGCTCTCGGAGCGCTGGGCCGATCCGGCGTTCATCCCGCATCTGGGGAGCTGGTGGGGCGGGCGCTATTACGAGCACGACCTCAAGCAGTATCGCCCCAGCGAGGCCTCGCGGCGGCGCATGGCGGCGGAGGAGATCGGGCGGCAGGGCCGGACGCCGCTGTGCGGCCGCTGCGGGAGGAACCGGACGTTGCACCAGCTCCAGCAGCAGAAGGGCGCGGAGTGGATGCGGGAGAAGTACGGCATCGAGGGTATCTGCGGAGACTTTGTGGAGGAGATGCGACAGTGGCAAGAGCGTTGAGTGCGGCGGTGCAGGCGGCACTGGCGGCGGCGCCGCAGCGGACATGCCATCTGCTGGAGTTCACCGCCGGGGCGAGCACCTACCGGTTCACCGACGGCGACGGCTCCGGCGGCGGGATCACGCACGGCGGCAATCTGTACCTGCCGCACCTGAGGGTGGTGAGCGGGCCGCGCTATTCCGAGGAGCTGAAGCGCCAGAGTTGCGTCGTGCGGCTCCAGAACATCACGCTGACCTCGGCGGCGCTGGTGAAAGACCAGCAGGAGCTGTTGCAAGGCCCGGAGGCGACGTTGTCGCGGCTGTTTCTGGCGGCGCTGGAGGCGG
>DATMAF010000194.1:0-2572 GCA_035560315.1 Terriglobia bacterium
CTGCCAGGAGGGGCACTGCGATCCAACGGTATCGAATGCGATTCATGACGGTTCCTTCCTCCGTGGGATGCACCAGAGAGACTTATTGCATACCCGCAGCGCGGGAGTGTCAAGCGGATTTCGGCAGGCGACATGCAGGGAATCCGTCCGGCCGTGCGTTTCCATCGGGCGGCTTGCCTTGTCGCGCGCGAACGGGGTCCCTATAATGGGAAAGAGCTGCCATGGTTTTCGACAAATTGCTGGCGACCGTATTCGGGACCAAGAACGAGCGCGTCATCAAGGCCCTGCTGCCCCAGGTGCGCGCGATTGGCGAGCTCGAACCGGCCATGCAGCGGCTCAGCGACGCCGAACTGGCCGCCAAGACGGTGGAGTTCCGCCAGCGGCTGGCCGAAGGGCAAACGCTCGATGATCTCCTGGTGGAAGCCTTCGCGGTGGTGCGCGAAGCCGGGCGCCGCACGCTGAACATGCGCCACTTTGACGTGCAGTTGATCGGCGGCATGGTGCTGCACGCCGGCAAGATCGCCGAGATGAAGACCGGCGAAGGCAAGACGCTGGTGGCCACGCTGGCCGCCTATCTCAACGCGCTCGAAGGCAAGGGCGTTCACATCGTCACCGTCAACGACTATCTGGCGCGCCGCGACGCGGAATGGATGGGCAAGCTATACCGCGCGCTGGGGCTGACCGTGGGCGTGATTGTCCACGACCTCACCGACACGGAGCGGCAGCAGGCCTATGCCTGCGACATCACCTACGGCACCAACAACGAATTCGGCTTTGACTATCTGCGCGACAACATGAAGTTCGACCTGAAGCAGTGCGTCCAGCGCGGCCACCATTACGCCATCGTGGACGAGGTCGACTCCATCCTGATTGACGAGGCGCGCACCCCGCTCATCATCAGCGGGCCGGCGGAATACAGCACGCCGGTGTATTACAAGGAGCTGAAGCCGGTGGTGGAGCGGCTGGTCCACAAGCAACTGGCGCTGGTGGGCCAGTTGGTCTCTGAGGCCAAGAAGCTGCTGGAGGGAGATGAGGAGGACCGCGAACTGGCGGCGCAAAAGCTCGTGCAGGCCAAGCGCGGCGCGCCCAAGTACAAACCCCTGCTGGAGCTGATGGAAAATCCCGAGGTCAAGAGCCTGGTGGCGCAGTTTGAAAAGCGCGTCGGCGGAGAGTTTGAGCGCGAACTGCTGGAACCGCTGTACTTCACGGTCAACGAGAAGAACCACATTGTGGACATGAACTCCTCCGGCCGGATGCAGGTGGCCCAGGCGCTGATGGACGAGCTGGCGCGGGCGGAGTTGTCCTGGCAGGCCGCCGACATCGAAGCAGACCCCGGCTTGTCGCCCGAAGCCAAAGCCGCCGCCATCCGCGAGCTGCAGCAGAACTACGACTCCTTTGCGATCCTGGACGTGGACCATACCATCCAGCAGATCGAGCGCCGGCCGGAGTTGAGCGAGGAAGAGAAGCAGCAGCTGATCCAGCGCGTGCCGCGGCTGGCCGAACAGCGCTGGGCCAAGAACGAAGCGGTCCGGCAGTTGCTCAAGGCGTACGTGCTCTATGAACGGGACGACGAGTATGTGGTGATGGATAACCAGGTCATCATTGTGGACGAGTTTACCGGCCGCCTCATGCCCGGGCGCCGCTGGTCCGATGGCCTGCACGAAGCCGTGGAGGCCAAGGAGGGCGTCAAAATCGAGCGGCAGACCCAGACGCTGGCGACCATCACGTTCCAGAATTATTTCCGCATGTACGAGAAGCTGGCGGGCATGACGGGCACCGCGGAAACGGAGGCGGCCGAGTTCGAGAAGATTTACAACCTCGAAGTCGTGGTGATCCCCACCAACAAGCCGCTGCGGCGCCACGAGTATCCGGACGTGGTCTATCGCACGGAGCGCGAAAAATACAACGCCGTGGTGGAGGAAATCCGCGAGCTTTACCAGAAAGGCCAGCCGGTGCTGGTGGGCACCACGTCCGTGGAGAAATCGGAACGGTTGAGCGAGATGCTGAAGAAAAGCGGCGTCAAGCATGTGGTGCTGAACGCCAAGCAGCACGCCCGCGAGGCCGAGATCGTGGCCCAGGCCGGCCGCAAGCACGCCGTCACCATCGCCACCAATATGGCCGGCCGCGGCACCGACATCCTGCTGGGCGGCAACCCGGAGTTTATGGCCCGCGATGTGCTGCGGAAACAAAACATCGCCCCGGAGACGGCCACCCCCGAACAATGGAAGCAGGCGGCAGCGCGCTTTCAGGAGGAGGTGGAGCGGGAGCGCCAGGAGGTGATCGCGCTCGGAGGGCTGCACATCATCGGCACGGAACGGCACGAGTCTCGCCGCGTCGACAACCAGTTGCGGGGCCGCGCCGGCCGCCAGGGCGATCCCGGCAGCTCGCGGTTCTACCTTTCGCTGGAAGACGACCTGATGCGCATCTTTGCCAGCGAACGGCTGAGCGGCATCATGAAGCGGCTCGGGATGGAAGAGGGCGTGCCGATCGAGTCCAAGCTCATCTCGCGGCGCATCGAGGCGGCCCAGAAGGCGGTGGAGGCCCGCAACTTCGAAGCCCGCAAGCACCTGCT
>DATMAF010000195.1:0-7763 GCA_035560315.1 Terriglobia bacterium
CCCCCGCCGCTGTCCGGCACGATCAGCCGCAGCCGGTTGTTGGGAATGCCCATGACATTGCAGACGTTCACGATGCTGCGGCCCGGCTGCTGGTCGTTGGCCCACACCGTAAAGGAGTCGTTGGCCTTGTCGTGCCGGGCGATGATGACCCAGTTCTCCAGCGGCGTGGAGCTGTAGCGATGCACCGCGAACTTTTCGCGGACCACCAGATCGGCTTGCCGGAGCGCCCCGGCATAGTCGCCGTGAACGATCCGGTCCTCCAGCAGGGCGTTGCTGCCGACCTCCTCAAACAGCAGCGGCGCGCCTGGCTGCAGCGCCTCGTCAATGCCCACCACCGGCGGCAGCGGCTCGTACTCCACGTCGATCAATTCCAGAGCGTCTTCGGCGATGTAGCGGTCCTCCGCCACCACCGCCGCCAGCGGCTCGCCCAGGTAGCGGATCTTGTCGCCCGCCATCACATACTGTTTGGCGGGTTTGGTGATGGCGCGCGGCGGAATGGGCTTGGTTTGGCGCACCACCTCGGGACCCGTGATCACCGCCAGCACTCCTTTGAGCTGCTCCGCCCGGCGGGTATCGATTTTCTTTAAGCGCGCATGAGCGAAAATGCTCCGCAGGATCGCGACGTGGGCGCAGTCCATGTTCACGTCGTCCCCATAGACGGCCTCCCCCTTGACGAACTTCACATCTTCGTTGCGGCGGATCGGCTTGCCGAACCAGTTGCGGGTCACGAATAATTTGTCGAAATCCATCATGGCGTTTTCTGGCCTGCGACCTTCATTTGTTGTGCGGCGTACTGAATCGACTCGATGATCTGCTGATAGCCGGTGCACATGCAGTAATTGCCTTCGAGCGCCTCCCGTATTTCCGGCTCGCTCGGATCCGGGTTGGCCTGAAGCAGCGTCAGGGCGTTCAAGATCATCCCGGACGTGCAGTAGCCGCACTGGAACCCGAACTTCTCCAGGAAGGCATCCTGCACCGGGTGCAGGCCGTTGGCGGCCACTCCCTCGATGGTGGTGATCTCCGCGCCGTGGGCCTGCACCGCCAGCATCAGGCAGGATTTGATGAGCTTGCCGTTGTAAATGACCGTGCAGGCTCCGCAGTTGCCGGTGTCGCAGCCGACGTGCGTTCCCGTCAGCCGCGCCTTGTCCCGCAGGTAGTGCACCAGCAGGAGCCGCGGCTCCACGTCGTGCTCGTAGCGCTTCCCGTTAATCACAAGCTGAATGTGTTGCGTCATAATTCCTCAATAGATGGGCCATTTCGGTTGCACTTTGTCTTCCAGCCGTGTCTTTCTCAATATCCCCGGCATCAGCCGGGCGACTTCTCCGTAAATCTCTTCTTCCTTCAGCGTTCGCAACTGCCGCCCCTCCATCAGCACCTTGCCGTCGCAAATGACGGTGTCCACGCTCGCGCCGGTGGCGCTGTACACCAGGTTGGAAACAGGATTGTACAGCGGCTGCCATTGCGGCGTGCGACTGTCAAAGATGGTGATGTCGGCTTTTTTGCCGGCTTCGAGCGAGCCGATCTCCTTGTCCCACAGCGCGCAGCGCGCCCCGTTGATAGTGGCCATCTCCACCACGCGCTCGGGCGGCAGAACGCCGGTGTTGAGCCGGACTTCCTTATACCCGCCGGCAATCAGAAACATCTCCTGCACCAGGTCCACGATGCCGGAGGAGGCGTGATCCGAACCGAGGCCCACCGCCACCCCCATCTCCAAAAACTCCGGCAGCTTGCCCATCAGCAAGTTTCCATAGGCGTTGTGCAGGCTGGAGCTGGGCGCCGCCACCAGCTTGGGGCCCCGGCGGCGAATGAGCTCCACTTCCGGCGGTCCCACCCATCCGGCATGCACCAGGAGCATGTTGGGACCCAGCGCCCCCAGGCGCTCCAGCCGCTCGATTTCGGAGACCCCAAACTGCGTCTTGCAGGATTCCACCGTTTCCTTGGCAAAGCAGGCGTGCGTCTGGACGCCGGTCTGATAGCGGTCCGCCAGTTCCTTCAGTCGCCGGATCAACGGATCGGAAGAGTTTGGGATGCCCCGGAATTGAAACCACGCCCGAATCCGGCCATCATGCGCGCCGTGCAGTTTCCGCACCGTTTCTTCGGACCGCTCGACCGCCTGGTCGGCGGTCTCCAGGAACCGCTCCGGCAGCGCGCCGAACGGCGATTTGGCAATATCCATGGCGCTTTTGGCCACCACGCAGCGCTGGCCGGACTCGCCCGCCGCTTGCGCGGTCTGCTCCGGGAAATAGTTCCCGGCATCGATGAAGGTCGTGACGCCGTTCCGCAGCAGTTCCAGCGTGCAGAGCTTGGCGCTCCAGTAATTTTCTTCGGCGTCCAGCAGGCCCTCATACGGGTACATGCGCTCGAAGAGGAACTTCTGCGCGCTGACCTCATCGGCCAGTCCCCGCGCCAGTTGAAACGAAGTATGGATATGACAGTCGATCAAGCCCGGCAGCACCACTTTTCCTTTGGCGCTGACGCGCCGGCGCGCCTGGCCATGCGCGGCCTCCAGATCATTCGTTTTCCCCACCGCCGCAATCCGGTCTCCGGCCACCGCCAGGGCGCCATCCCGGAAGATGCGCCGTTCCGCATCCACCGTGATGAGCCAGTCGGCGCTATGAATGAACAGGTCGGTCATAATCCGTCCCGACACCGGAGGAAGCACTTGACAGGGCGAGTTCGGTTGCTGGTGGCGCGCATGCTGGCATGGAAGCGCGGAGGGGAATTATTGGCCTCCCCGATGCAATTGTCAAGAGCAGCAACGTGCGGCTCAAATCAGCCGCTTGATCTCCGAGCGCACCTTCAGCTCGATGATGATGTTCTCGCCCTGCGCGTTTTCCGGAAGCAGGGAGCGGTGCGCGATGCCGCGCGGAATCACGAACAGTTCGCCCGGCTTCAGCGTCACGTTGCCCAGCTCGGTCTCCCAGCGGATGCCACCCTGGTAGCAAAAGATCAGCTCGTCGCACTCCATATTGCGGTGCCAGAAGGTCATGTCGCCCTTGGAGCGCTTCGAAAGATCAATCCGCACGCCGTCGGCCTGGAGAATCGGCAGCACCGTGCCCTCCGGCTTGTCAAAGTTGGTGGGGCGGAGCCGCGGGTCGGCCACATCGATCTTTTCCAGCTTCACCTGCTGGCTTTCCGCCGACACCACCGCCACGGGCGAGGTTTCCCGCTTCACAATCAGTTCCTTGTCGCCCCATGTGAACTTTTCCGTAAACGTCATGCACCCGTCTCCTGGTGAAATTTTTCCTCCGCCGTTGTTGGCGGCGGCCATGGTAGAGATTACGCTCTCTGCCGCCGCTTGTCCATGCGCCCGGAGCCGGGACTACCGCTTTCCGCAAGACTCTGGTACATCTATTAAGAATGTTCGTTCGCGCCAGAACGGGGAACGGCCCAGGCAGGCTGCTGTGAGCATCGACCGCCAATCCATTGCCTCGCTGCTGCGCCGCCTGGCCGGAGTGCGGCTGTTGGTGGCGGGCGATTTCATGCTCGACCGCACCTTGTACGGCGATGCCAGCCGCATCTCGCCGGAAGCCCCCACGCCGGTCATCCGGGTGCAGCAAAGCCGCGAGCATCTGGGCGGGGCGGGAAACGTCGTGCGCAATCTGGACTCGCTGGGCGGGAACATCTGGTGCGTGGCCGTGACGGGGGATGACGGCCCCGCAGACCGGATCGAGGAGCGGCTGCGGGCGCTCCGCGGCTGCCAGGAGGTCTGCGTCCTGCGCGAGCGCAACCGCAGGACCACGCTCAAGACCCGCGTGGTGGCGGTGCAGCCGTCGCGCGGCGCCGCCGCAACCGGCCTGTTCGGCCACCATCAGGTGCTGCGATTTGACGAGGAAACCTGCGACCCGGTTTCGCCGCAGACCGCCGCCGCAATCCGGGAGTTCGCCGCCCGGGTCATTCGCCAGGTGGATGGCGTGGTGTTGTCGGATTATGCCAAGGGGGCGCTGCCGCCGGCCCTGGTTCAGGAGCTGATCGGCCTGGGACGCGCCCATGACAAGCCGGTCTTTGTCGATCCCAAGGACCGCAATTTCAACCGCTATCGCGGCGCGACGGTGCTGACTCCCAACACCGTCGAGGCTGAGGCCGCTCTCGGCATTCCCATCGAATCCGATCCCCGCGCCGCCGAACTGGGCTGGGAGCGCGCCATCCAGGACCGGCTCGGCATGTGGGGATTGGAGGCGCTGCTGATCACCCGCGGACCGGAGGGCTTGAGCCTGATCGACCGGCGGGGGTTCCAGCACTTTCCCACCAGTGCTCGCGAGGTGTTCGACGTGACCGGCGCGGGCGACACGGTGCTGGCGGCTTTTTCGCTGGCCGCCGCCGCCGGCGTCGCCTACGCCGATGCCGCGCAACTCGGCAACGCCGCCGCCGGAGTGGCCGTCAGCAAGGCGGGTGCGGCGGTAGTGCACCCTTTCGAGATCGAGCGGGAATTCGATGCCCGCCAGTTTTCCGCCGAGGCCAAGATTCGCTCCCGCGAGGAGATGCAGGGCATCGCTGAAACCCTGCGGCGGGAAAACAAGCGGATCGTCTTCACCAATGGCTGCTTCGACCTGCTGCACGTCGGGCACATGTATCTACTTCGAGAGGCCAAAAAGTTCGGCGACGTGCTGGTGGTGGGGTTGAACAGCGACTCCTCCGTCCGGCAGCTGAAGGGCGACGGGCGGCCCATCGTCCCCGAACAGGACCGGGCGGAAGCCATTGCGGCGCTGGAAAGCGTGGACTATCTGGTGATCTTTCACGAGCCCGACCCGTTGGAACTGCTGCGCGCCATCCGGCCCGACGTGCTGGTCAAAGGCAGCGACTATCAGCCCGCCGAGGTGGTCGGGGCGGAGTTCTTGGCCAGCTACGGAGGCGAGGTCCGCTTGGTTCCGCTGCGGGAGGGCATCTCCACATCGCGGCTGGTGGAGAACATCCGCTCCCGGCGGCCGCCTGCGGAAGCAGAGTAAGGGAGCGCATCGGGCGATGGATCGCAGGCAGGCGGTCGCACGAATCGAAAGCCAGCTCGCCGAAAGCTGCCGCGTCAAGCAGCGGTTTTCGAACGCGTTGAAGGCGCGCATTGCGGAGCTGGCCGAGCGCATGGCCGCAACCCTGGCGGGCGGCGGCACGATTTACTGGATCGGTAACGGCGGCAGCGCGGCCGACGCGCAGCATCTGGCCGGTGAATTGGGGGCCCGCCTGTCGCGGGACCGCCGGCCGTTTTCTTCGGTGGCGCTGACCACCAACTCTTCGATTCTCACCTCGATCCCCAACGACGACTCCTACGAGCAGGTGTTTGCGCGCCAGATCGAGGCGCTCCTGCGCGAGGCCGACCTGCTCGTCGCCCTTTCCACCAGCGGGAACTCCCGAAGCGTCCTGCGCGGCACAGCCGCCGCCAATGCGCGGGGCGCCTTCACCGTCGGCTGGACCGGCAAGAGCGGCGGCGAGCTGAAAAAGATCGTCCAACTCTGCCTGTGCGTTCCCTCCCGCGACACCCAGCGCATCCAGGAATCGCACATCACCATCGGCCACATCGTCTGCGGGCTGGTGGAAGACCTGCTGGCTCCCCGCCGGTCCTTCGCTCAACCGGCAAAAAAGCCGGCGGCCTTCGCAAGCTGATCCGGGGTTCCCAGCAGCAGGACGACATCGCCGGCCGACAGCCGGGTGGCCGGAGAAGGGTTGGGGTGGACCGCCGTGTCGGTTTGCACTGCCAGCACCGTGGCGCCGGTTTCGCTGCGCAGATTCGCTTCCGCCAGGCTGCGGCCGTCGACCGGGCTGCCCGGCTGCACGCGGTAGATCTCCAGATCCAGTCCGCGAAGGTACTTGCGCACGTCCTCGGCCGGATGGCGCTGCACGTGCAGCGCGCGGAACATCTCGTAGCCGGACTCGCGGATTTCCCGGATGCTTCGCTCCACCACATCGCGCGGCACCAGGTAGCTGCGCAGCACGCGCGAAAAAATCTCAATCGAGGTTTCAAACTCTTCCGGGATCACCTCGCCGGCTCCGGCGGCGTACAGCGGCTCCATCTCCCGCACGTAGCGCGTGCGGACGATGATGTGCAGCGCCGGGTTCATGCGATGGGCCAGCGCGGTGGCGTGCCGCGACACCACGGGATCGGAAATGGCCAGCACCAGGATGCGGGCGTGGCGCGCGCCGGCATGTTCCAGAATCTCGGCGCTGGCCACGTCGCCAAAGAGCATGGGCTGGCCCCGGGCGCGCTCCAGCCGCACGGTTTCCGGATTCATCTCGATGACGACATAAGGGATGGCGACTTGCCGCAAGACCCGCGCCAGATTGCGGCCGTTGACGCCGAAGCCCGCGATGATGACGTGGTCGCGGGTCTGCTCCGGCGGGAGCTGCGGCAAGACCTCTGCCGCGTGCCGCATCCAGCCGCGCATGCGCGACGGCAGGCGCTCCACGACGCGGCAGGCGATCCCCCAAAGCAGCGGGGTCATCGCCATGGTGAGCACCGCAGCGCCGACAAAGTTCTGAAACAATCCTTCGGAGATCACGCGCGACTGGCGGCCCACCGTGGCCAGCACAAAGGAAAATTCGCCAATCTGCGCCAGCCCGAAGCCGCACAACAGCGCCACGCGAACCGAGGAGCCGAGCAGCAGCACCACGCCGCCGATGATGGCGGCCTTGCCCAGCACCAGAGCCAGGATGCCGCCGCCCATCGGCACGGGAAACTCCCACACCGTCCGGGCGTTGAACAACATACCCACCGAGACAAAGAAGATTCCGGTAAAGGCATTGCGAAAGGGCAGAATCTCACCCAGCGCCTGGTGGCTGTACTCCGATTCGGAGATCACCAGGCCGGCGATGAACGCGCCGAGCGCCAGCGACAGTCCGGCTTCGCCCGTCAGCCAGGCGGTTCCCATGCAAAGCAGGATGACGCTGAGAAGAAAGATCTCGCGATTGCCTGTTCCCACCACTTGATGAAAAAACCAGGGCACCACGCGGCGCGCTGCCAGGAGGGTGGCTCCCACCACCAGCAACCCCTTGCCGAGGACGATCAGCAACTGCGCGAGCGTGACCGGCTGGCCAGAAAGGAATGGCGCAAGCATGGTCATCGGCACGACGCAGAGATCCTGGAAGATCAGGATGGCGAGCGCGATCTGGCCGTGCGGGCTGTCGATCTCCCCCCGCTCGCTGAGCAGCTTGAGCACGATCGCGGTGCTGCTGAGGGCTACCAGCATACCCAGAAACGCCGCCTGTGCGCCCCGCAGCCCGCTGAGGACGCCCACCACCACGACCACCGCCATCGTCACCAGCACCTGGAGGCCGCCGCCCAGCAGTAGCGTCTTGCGCAGGGTGGCCAGCTGCGCAAGCGAGAATTCGATTCCGATGGTGAACAGCAGCAGGGCGACGCCCACCTCGGCCAGCACCTCGACGTCTTCGGTGCGTGTGACCCAGCCGAAACCGTAGGGGCCGGCCAGCGCCCCGGTGACCAGATAGCCCACCACGGCCGGCAGGCGGAGGCGGTTGAAGACCACGACGACGCCGACGCTCAAGGCGAAAATGACCATCAGATTGGAGAGGTGTCCCATGGGTTCTACTTCGCTCGAACCGGAAACGCCGCCCGCAGATCGCTCCAGCCCGCCAGCCGCAACCATGCGGCCAGGAGCAGAAAGACGGGGACAAAGACGAGAACCAGCACCATCCCTTGCGCGGCGGAGCCCGCCAGCGTGGTCCACGGGAAGCGAGGCTCCAGCCAACTCCGCAGCAGCGCACAAAGCGCCCCCGCACCGCCGGCCGCCGCGGCGGTGCGCAGAAAGTACCAGGCG
>DATMAF010000196.1:0-4416 GCA_035560315.1 Terriglobia bacterium
TTCCATCCGCCGCAACGGCCGGTCGCTGGCCGAGATTGCCCGCGAAGAGATCGGCTCGGTAGCCGGCGGCACGGCGGCTATCGCCATTCTGTTCATCATCTTCAACGCGCTGGCGGGTCTGGGGCTGGTGGTGGTCAAAGCGCTGGGCGGGGAGAGCTTCACCCGCGCCGACGGCACCGTGATGCAGATCGCGGGCAGTTCCTGGGGAACCTTCACCATCTTCTGCACCATCCCCATCGCCCTGTTCGTCGGCCTGTACATGTACCGTTTCCGCAAGGGGGCGGTGGTGGAGGCATCGCTGATTGGGGCGGTGCTGGTGCTGGTGGCCACCTGGGCGGGCAGCTTCATCCCCGGCTCGCCGCTGGCCCCCTACTTTGATCTGACCCAGAAGCAGGTGATCCTGGCCATCATGGGCTACGGCTTCCTGGCCTCCGTGCTGCCGGTCTGGGTGCTGCTCTGCCCCCGCGACTACCTTTCCAGCTTCCTGAAGATCGGCACCGTGGCCGCGCTGGTCCTCGGAGTTATCCTCGTCAATCCCACAATGCAGATGCCTCCGGTTACCGAATTTGTCAGCGGCGGCGGGCCGGTGCTGTCGGGCAAGGTTTTCCCCTTCGTCTTCATCACCATCATGTGCGGCGCCATCAGCGGCTTCCACGCCCTGGTCTCCAGCGGCACCACCCCCAAGATGATTAACAAAGAGAGCGACGCCCGCGTAATCGGTTACGGCGCCATGCTGATCGAAGGGCTGGTCGGAGTCGTAGCCCTGGTGGCCGCCAGCAGCCTCGCCCCGGGCGACTATTTCGCCATCAACACCGATCTGCGCACCCAGCCTCGCTTTGAGCAGAAACTCGCCGAGATGGGCTATGTGCCCTCGCAGCTTTCCCAATACGAGGCCGAAACGGGAGAGCAGTTGCAGGGCAGAGCCGGCGGCGCGGTGTCGCTGGCGGTGGGCATCGCGCAGATCTTCACGGGCTTGCCGATCTTCGCCTCGCTGATCAGCTTCTGGTATCACTTCGCCATCATGTTTGAAGCGCTCTTCATACTCACCACCATTGACACCGGCACGCGCATCGCCCGCTTCCTCATCCAGGAACTGGGCGGCAAAGTGTGGCCGCAGTTCGGCAAGCAGGACTGGCTCCCCGGCACACTGATCTCCTCGGCGCTTACGGTGCTCGGCTGGGGGTACCTGATCTGGACTGGCAACATTGACACCATATGGCCCATGTTCGGCATTGCCAACCAGTTGCTGGCAGTGGTGGCTTTATCCGTGGCAGGCACGGTGATGGTCAATGCCGGCCGGGGCCGCTATCTTTGGGTGGTAATTGGGCCCATGGCGTTTGTCACCACCACCACCATGACCGCCGGGGTGCAGCTCATCCAGCGCTTCTGGACAATGGGTCAATCCACAGTTCCCGGGGAGGCCTTCAAGGGATATCTGAACGCTTTCTTGATTGTTGCCATGATGGTTTCTGTGGCGGTCATTCTGTGGGAGTCCGTCCGTCGCTGGCTGGGTCCCACGGCACGTTCCCCGCTCCCCAGCCAGGAAGCGGCCCAAGCCTGAGCAACTCCCTGTCCTAAAAATTGACAGGGCCACTTTCTGTCTCAATCCCACACAATCCCTTTTGAGTAGCAACCAGCGAGTCTCTGGACAATCGAGTAATTAATTGATTTTATTACAGGTTATCAATTTCCTGTTGACCTCCAGGCGGAAACTGAGTTAACCTGCCAAAGTTTTGTAACCAGGGCCTAACAAAGCCTGGGACTGCTTCGATAGGGAATCTGGGCAGGGCTGTAGCCGATGTAGAACTGGGAGTTGGATGAATGTCGCGTTGGAGCCGCCAACATTTGCTGGCCGCAATCTTCAGCATCTTGCTGGGCGCCGGTTGTTCCACCCGGTCGGTGCGGCCGACCTCGCTGGTTCCAACCCCGCCACGGCCGGCGGTCCCGGAGCCTCCCGCCCTGCTTCCCTCCTATCGGCTTCCGGCGCCTCCGGATCTGGCCGTTATTTTCCCTCCCCAGTTTGATCCCGTGCAGGAAGTGATCGAGGAAGCTCAGGCTGCCTTCGAGCGCGGGCAGGCAGAATACAAGGCGGGCCATTTGGCGACCGCCAAGCTTGAATTCAACCGCGCCATCGCCACCATCCTGGAGTCTCCGGTGAAAGCCGGCGAGGACAAGCGCCTCCAGAAGGAGTTCGACCGCTTGGTGGCGCTCATCTACGAGTATGAAGTGGATGCGCTGCGGCAAGGGGACGGCTTCTGGGAGCCCCAGTACCAGCCCGCTCCCATCGATCAGTTGCAGACGCTGACATTTCCGGAGAATTCCGAGAGGAGCCAGTTGGTGGGAAATGATCCCGGCGGCATTCTGCATATCCCGCTGGTGACCAACGCGCAGGTGGAGAGTAGCATCCACTACTTCACCAAAGGACGGGGGCGCGCCACGCTGGAAGCAGCCCTGAAGCGCTCGGGCCGTTACCGCGAGATGATCCTGCGCATCTTGAAGGAAGAGGGCGTGCCACAGGACCTGATTTACCTGGCGCAGGTGGAGTCCGGCTTTGAGCCGCGCGCCCGTTCCTACGCCTCCGCGGTGGGGATGTGGCAATTTCTGGCCTGGCGGGGCAAGGAATACGACCTGGATCGCACCTGGTGGGAAGATGAGCGGATGGACCCGGAAAAGGCTACCCGCGCCGCCGCCCGCCATCTCCGGGATTTGTACAACCGCTTCGGCGACTGGTACCTGGCGATGGCGGCGTACCATTGCGGTCCGGAATGTGTCGCCCGCGGGGTGGAGCGCACCGGCTACGCGGATTTCTGGGAGCTCTCCCGCCGGCGGATGTTCGGTCCCCAAACCCGCAACTATGTCCCCGTCATCATCGCCCTCATCACCATTGCCAGAAATCCGGAAAAGTACGGCATTCACGATCTGGAACTGGAGCCGGCCTGGTCGTTTGATACGGTGACGGTGACCAGTCCGGTGGATTTGCGGCTGGTCGCCGAGATGACGGAGACCACTCTGGAGAACATCCGCCTGCTCAATCCCAACCTGCTGCGCTCCACGACGCCGAAAGTGCCCGAGTACACCCTGCGAATCCCTCTCGGCACGCGGGAACTGTTCCTGAAGCGGATCGCCATGATTCCGCCCGAGAAGCGGGTGTTCTGGCGGTGGCACACGGTTCGCTACGGAGAGAGTCTGAGCAGCATTGCCCGGCAGTTCAAGACCTCCGTCAAGGCGATCGCCGAGGTGAATAACATCGAGCCGGGCGAGCCGCTCCGGGAGGCTGCGGAACTGATCATTCCCGTCGGCAACAGCGGAACCCTGGCGGCCTCCAGCCCGCTGGCGGCCCCCGGGGAACGGCATATCGTGCAACGGGGAGACACGCTGGGCGCCATCGCGCGGCGGTTCAATGTCACCACCGAGCAACTGATGGACTGGAACAACCTGAACGGCACCGTGATCCGGGTTGGCCAAAGTCTCCTGGTCGCGCCCCAAGAAGCTCTGGAAGCCACCGGGGCGGATGCGGCATCCCCGGCTGCGCCTGCGGCCCCCTCCGCTTCCAGGCCGCGCCGAATCGCTTCGACGGCCGCCCCGCAGCCTGCTCCCGCTGCTTCGCGGACAACGGCCAGAGCCCCTTCGACCGACACGGGCCGGCTGATCCACCGGGTGCGCAAGGGCGAGTCTCTTTCCGTCATCGCCTCCTCCTACAATGTTTCCTTGCGGGACCTTCAGCGAGATAACCAGCATCTGGGCAAGGTGCTCCAGGTGGGCGATCCGGTCTATATCCCCGCCGCCGGGCAGTAGCTTCCGTTTTCACCTCCCAGGAGTGGATTCCGTTTTGTCCAGCAAGGGGTTTGCTTCCCTCTTCTGGCGTTTCCTGGCAATTCGCAGATAGAATCGGATGGGAGTTGTTCATGAACCGGAAAGTGCGCAAGGCTGTGTTTCCCGCGGCGGGGATGGGAACCCGGTTTTTGCCCGCCACCAAAGCGCAGCCCAAAGAAATGCTGCCGCTGGTGGACAAACCCATTATTCAGTATGTGGTGGAGGAGGCGGTCCACTCCGGCATTGAGAACGTCATCATCGTAACGGGCCGCGGGAAATACGCCATCGAAGACCACTTCGACGTTTCCTACGAGCTTGAAAAAATCCTGGAGGTGCGGGGACAGCACGACCTGCTGCAGGTGGTCCGCCAGGTCTCCGATCTAATCAATTTTTCCTATGTGCGGCAGAAAGAGGCCCTGGGGTTAGGCCATGCCATCCTCATGGCCCGGGACCTGGTGGGCGACGAGCCGTTCGCGGTCCTGCTGGGAGATGACATCATTGACGCCCCGGTTCCGTGTCTTCGCCAGATGCTGGCGGTGCGGGACGCCCATCCCGGCTCGATCATCGCCATCCAGGAAGTGCCGCCCCACTCCATCTCGCGCT
>DATMAF010000197.1:0-4839 GCA_035560315.1 Terriglobia bacterium
CCTGGATGACGCCTTCCCGCTCGGCGATCTCCGACTGGCTGCCGTCGGTGGCGCTGACCGTGCCGCGGAAGTCCCGCGCCACCCCGTTTCGCAGGCGCAAGGTGTCAAACCGGATGTAGAGCTCGCCCCGGCCCTTGACCCGGCCCGGGCGCTTCACCTGCGTGATGGTGCCCGTGACGTAGCTGCCCTCGGGAATGACCACGCGGACGCCCGAATAGATCGGGAACGAAGTCTGTAAATACACCCGGTCGCCCACTTCCGAGGTCTTGGTGCTGACGCTGTTGACCAGCACCAGGGGAATCCGCGTGCCCGCCGGCACGACGTACTGGCGCCCCATTTCCCGCCCCTGCGCCTGCTCCGGCGGCGCTGGTACGGTCTCTTGCGCCGACACTCCTGCCCACGCCATCAGGACCATCGAAATCACCGCTGCCGCCTTGGACATACAACCTCCCGGAAACCGGTCTGTATTATTATAAAC
The DNA here is from genome assembly GCA_035560315.1 of Terriglobia bacterium. Lineage (GTDB taxonomy): Bacteria > Acidobacteriota > Terriglobia > 2-12-FULL-54-10 > 2-12-FULL-54-10 > DATMAF01. Next base: position 479 of record DATMAF010000197.1, read on the forward strand.
CCGTTCGAGCTTGTGGAGTTTCGGAAGTTGCCTGCCCACCGTGTCTTTCCGGGATCAGCCGTGGGGTGAAGGAAGAGCCGTCCTGCTGGTGCTATAATTGCACTGCGGGGTAGGGGAATCTGCTTGCGACGGCCTGACGATGACTCCCGAAGAAGAAAAAGTTCTGGAAGCCAACAAAAACTTCTACAGTGCCATGCAAAGCTTGAGCCTGGAGGAAATGGAAGCCGTCTGGCTTCCCGAAGAGTGGGTGAAATGCCTGCATCCCGGCTGGGATTTGCTGGAGGGCTGGGAAGCTGTCCGGGAAAGCTGGCAGCAGATTTTCGAGAACACCAAATTCATGCGCATCACCATGGCCGTGCAGTCCGTGCAGGTGGAGAAACCCATGGCCTGGGTCTGCTGCACGGAAAGAATCTCCACCGCCGCGGAAGGCCGCTTTGAGACGGCCTACGTGCAGGCGACCAACATCTACAAGCTGCAAAACGGGAACTGGATGCTAGTCCACCATCACGCCTCCCACCTGCCCGCTCCCTTGAACAATCAGCCTGCGGAAGTGGTGCAGTAGCCTGGCGGGCAATGGCCGCGCGGCAGCCGGCCGCTTACGGCCGGCGTAAGGGCGGAAGGACGGCGCGGTACTTTTCCTCGAAAATTTCTTCAAACGCCTCCAGCATCTGTTGGTGCAAGACGCCGTTGCTGGCCAGGACGCTGGGGCTATCCATGCGGTGCGGCTGGCCGGAAATTTCCGTTACCCGGCCCCCCGCTTCGCTCACCAGCAGCTTGCCAGCCGCCACATCCCAAGCGTGCAGATGAAACTCCCAAAAAGCTTCCAGGCGCCCGCAGGCAACATAGGCCAGGTCAATGGCCGCCGCTCCGGGCCGTCGCACCCCGTGCGTGCGCATATTCATCTGGTGATAGAAATGGATGTTTGGATTGGTGTGGCGTTTTCTGCTGGGAAATCCGGTGGCCACCAGCGCCTCCTCCAGCCGCGCAATGGCCGAGACACGCATGGGCTCTCCATTCAACCAGGCTCCGCTTCCCTTTTCCGCCGCGAACAGCTCCTCCCGCGTCGGATCATAGACGACTCCCGCGATCATCTCCCCATCCCGCTCCAGCCCCATCGAAACAGCGAAGATGGGAAAGCCGTGCGCGAAATTGGTGGTGCCGTCCAAAGGATCGATATACCAGCGATACTCTGAACTGCCCGCCTGACCTCCCCCTTCTTCCGCCACGATGGCGTGGTCGGGAAAGCGCTTGCGCAACTCGCCGACAATGAACGCTTCGGAGGCGCGGTCGGCTTCGGTAACCAGGTCCACTTCCCCCTTGTATTCCACCCGCACCCGGCGCTCAAAATAGCCGCGCAGAAGCGCACCGGCGTCGCGCGCTATCTGTGATGTAATACTTAAAATATTTGACATAACTATTTCATTTCAAAATTGATATATAATTATGTGATGACATGAGTGTGCCCTGGCAGCAGGCCACCGGAGGCGTCCGGCAACGTGGCGGGAACAATTATTCTTCGTAAATGTATTTGATGTCTTTCTTGAAGATGAACAGATTCGGCTCCCCCAGCCTTGTGAGCCGGATGAAAGCGCGGTCATAGTATTCCACCGCGCCGCGAACCACTTCGCCGCTGCGCAGGCGGACCACCACCGGCCGCATCGTCCGGGCCAGATCCTGCAAATACTCCGCTTCGGTCATGGGCAGTTCCGCTGCTGAACCCAAGCCGTTGGGGTGCTGGGTGCCAACCGGTGGCCGATGCCATCTTCGTTGTTCCACTGCCAACCTCTCTTTCCCGCGAACGCGCTGGCGAAGCCGGTGTCTTTATCGGGGGGTAATTCCTTCTTCGCCTTCCACCCACACGGCGCCGTCCGCAAAAAATTCCTTTTTCCAGATGGGAACCGTGCGCTTCAGGCGGTCAATGGCTTCCCGGCAAGCATCAAAAGCCGCCTTGCGATGTTCCGCAGTTACCACAATCACGACACTGGCGTCGCCAATCTCCAGCCGTCCCAGCCGGTGGATGATTCCGATCCGGTCGATGGGAAATGATCGGGCCAGCTCCTGGCAGATCTGGCGCATCTTTTCCAAGGCCATGGGCTCGTACGCTTCGTAGTCCAGGAAAAGGGTTTGCCGTCCCTGGGAGTGGTTGCGGACCACTCCCTCGAAAACTACCACCGCGCCATCTTCCCGCTGCTGGAGCTCCCGCACCAGGGCTTGCGTTGGAATTGGTTCGCGGGTCAGTCGGCAGACCAATCCCACCGGCGCGCTTTCCCGCACCGCCGCGCCGGGAGCGCCGCCGCTCACGGGAGGCAAGAAAGCCACTTCATCGCCCTCCTCGAGTCTCTGGTCGCGCCGCGCAAATTCCCTGTTTCTGGAAAACAACAGGGCGTTTCCGTGCCGTTGCAGCGCGGGATAGCGGCGAACGTATTCCTCAAACAGGCTGCCGATATCGCTGCCCGCCGCGACTTCAATTCCCTCGTCGGACCGGCCGATAATTTCCCGGAGCACCCCGAAAAATAGCACCCGAATTCGCATGGCTGGACGGCAGCCGCTTGGGCTAAGGCACCATTGTAGCCGGAAACACTGCCGGACCGCATCCTCTATCCGCCCAGCCAGCAACCATCCTGCGGTTCCGGAATCTACTTCTCCCCGGCCCGCTTTCCTCTGTTACAGTACCTAGACAACACCATGCTGCGCCGCTACTGGAAAACGCTGGTGGCTGTCCTGGGAGGCAATTTCCTCTACTATGGAGTTCTCTACCCGTATCTCCCGCCTGAGGCGCAGCACCAGAGCTACCAGATTGATCTGGGCCTGCTGGTCGATTTCTGGATTTGCCTGGCGTTGTACGGGCTGCTGGCCTTCCGATTTGGAAGAAAGGGGTCCGAGAAGGAGAAACAGGCGAAACCGGATTGACAGGCTCAGCGTCCCGGACGTAGGATGAGCCCAGGGGTTTCCGGCAGACGGCCATGGCGATTTGCCCTCAGCGGCGGTCCTTCTCAAAGCGCTCCCCTCGGACCGCTGTTTCGCCGCGTTCTTCCATTGGAGTGCTGGTTTTCCTGGCGCTCTTCGTAACCCAGTTGAGTCTCTCACTGCTTCTTTATCCGATGACGCAGATCTTGTGCCTGGAAGAGCTTTCCCGAACAGGGGATGCGGCGGCTCATTCTCATCACCACGACGGAGAAACCGCTCCGGAACAAACCGAGTCCCCGGACAGCGCTCTGGAACACTGCAAAGAGGCCATCAAGGGAGTTGCGCTGACAACGATGCAACCCTTCAGCTTGCCGGCTGCGTTTCGGGTAGAACCGCCCGCATCCGCCCGGCGCGCCTGGGTGGCGGCTTTCGAACCGCTGACCGAGCGCGCTGTGCCGCCCCCCTTCCAACCTCCTAGAGCCTGAAACGCCCCTTTCTGGGGAGAAGTGCGCCCCGCGTGTGCCTTCGCGCTGGCTCAACCAGAGCGCGGCTCCGTCGTTGCTGACAGGGCGCAGCCTGTGGCGCGCTCCCTCACGATCATTCGCCGAAACTTCGGCGACCGCTGCGCTAAGCGTGCGTTCACCCTAGGAGGATTCCAATGCGAGGAATTGCGTATTTATTCGTCGAACTGCTCCTTGTGCTCGGTTTGACGGCTTCGGCCTGGGCGCAAGGGGAGAGCGCCATTCATGGAACCGTCGTTGCCAGCGACGGGTCGGCGCTGCCGGGAGCCGAGGTTGTCCTTCACGGTGGCCCGCTGCCGGAGCCGCTGCGGACGACCGCCGGTCCCGACGGCCATTTTGGATTTCAGCGTTTGGTTCCGGGAGAATACGAGCTGATCATCAGCCGGGAAAGCTTCCAGACATCGCGCTTCCGGTTGACCTTGCGTCCCCGCGAAGTTCAAAACGTGACGCTGGAGCTTCCCCTCTCGCCGGTGGAACAGTCTCTGGAGGTTTCGGCGGAGGCCTATCTTATCCCCACGCTCCACTCCCCCGGCTCGACGCTGCTCTCTCCCAACCGCATGACCAGCCTTCCTCTGCCGCAGCGCACCAACCTGCCGGAGGCCATTCTGACCTCCTCGCCCGGCATGATCCGCGGCCACGACGACTTCGTCCACATCCGGGGCCAGGAGATCGCATTGAATCCGTTCATCAATGGCGTTTCCTTCTGGGAGAATACGCACTCGGTTTTCTCCGCCGGGCTGGGGGTAGACTATATCGAATCGATGAACGTCATGACCGGCGGATTTGCCGCCGAGTATGGAAACCGTTTCGGCGGCGTCCTGGACGTGGTCACCAAATCCGGTTTCACGATGGACAACGGCGGCTCGGTTACGCTGGGACTGGGCACCTCCCTGCGGCACAACCTCTCGATGGAGTATGGGGGGCACACGGAAC
>DATMAF010000198.1:0-2703 GCA_035560315.1 Terriglobia bacterium
CCGCCAGCACCCCCCAGGAGAAGGCGTCGACGCCGATGTGTTTCGAAAACAGCGCGCCAAAGGCGATAATGCCGCCGTTGTAGATCAGGGGGGCCAGCGAAGGAATCAGGAACCGGCCCTGCGCATACTGCACCGCGCTGAGAATGCCGCCGATGAAAAAGAACGCCTGGGCCGGCAGCATGATCCGGGTCAGACGGGTGACGATCCGCTGCTGCTCGGGCGCAAAGCCCGGAGCGATCCAGGCGCTCAGAACCGGGGCCCAGATCTCCGCGACCACGATCAGCGCCACGAGCAGCGTGCAGGTAAAGCTGAGCACGATGGAAAAGACGCGCCACGCCTCCGCTTTGCGCTCCGCGGTGAAATACTCCAGAAAGACCGGCAGAAAGGTAATGCTCAGCGCTCCGCCGGCCAGCAGGTAATTCAAAATGTCGGGGATGGTGAAGGCGGCGTTATAGGCATCCGTCAGTTCGTTGGAACCGATCTGGCGGGCCAGCGTCCAGTCGCGGAAGAATCCCAGCACGCGGCTCAGGAACACGCTGGCCGCAACGATGGCCGCCGAGCGCAGAAAGATGCGGCGGTGGGAGGGCCCGGCATGGTCAGGTGGCGTGGTGGTGGCAGCGTCCAAGGTGTATCCTGCGCGATCGTTTCGGCTCCCGGCCCGGTCTCCGGCGGCGGGTCGCTGCGCGCCGTCCGGCGGTTCACTGACGATGATGCTATAATTTGGGGAGCGGTGAAAGCCGCCGGGTGCGGCGGGAATCCTTCTCGGCACGCTGTCGGAATTATGTCCATTTATTTTGATCACAACGCCACCACGCCGCTGGCTCCGGAGGCGCTGGAGGCCATGCTGCCGTTTCTGCGCGCGGAGTACGGCAACGCCGCCAGCATTCACCGGCCCGGCCAGCGCGCTCGCGCCGCCGTCGAGAAGGCCCGCGCCCAGGTCGCGGAACTGCTCGGCGCGCAGCCGGAAGAAATCGTCTTCACGGCCGGGGGAACGGAGTCGGACAACCTGGCGATCCAGGGCGTTGTCCGGGCCAGCCGCCAGCGGCAACCGCACGTCATCACCTCGGCGATGGAGCACCACGCGGTGCTGCACACCTGCCAGGCGCTGGAGAGCGAAGGCGTCGCGGTGAGCTACCTCCCGGTGAGCAGCGAAGGATTCGTGGACCCTGATGACGTTCGCCGGGCGCTGACGCCGGCGACGGTGCTGATTAGCATCATGCACGCCAACAACGAAATTGGCACGGTCCAGCCCATCGCGGAGATTGCCGCCATGGCGCGGCAAGCCGGCGTGCTGTTCCATACCGACGCGGTGCAGAGCGTGGGGAAGATTCCGGTCCGCGTTGGCGAACTCGGCGTGGACCTGCTGACGTTGAGCGCGCACAAGTTTGGGGGTCCCAAAGGCGTGGGCGCGCTTTACGTGCGGGAGGGGGTCAGGCTGGCGCCGATTCTTTATGGCGGAAGCCGCCGGGGCGAGCTGCGTCCCGGCACGGAAAACGTGGCGGGCATTGTGGGGCTGGGAGCGGCGGCGCGACTGGCCCTGGCCGGCCTGGAGGAGGAAGCGGCGCGGGTGGGGGCGCTGCGCGACCGCCTGGAGCAAGGCATCCTGGATCGGATCGAGGCGTGCGGCGTCAATGGAACGCGGAGCGGGCGGCGGGTTCCCAACACCACCAATCTGCACTTCGACTTTCTCGAAGGAGAATCGCTGGTCATTGCGCTCGACCTCCAGGACATTGCCTGTTCCACCGGCGCCGCCTGTTCGTCCGGCGCTGTGGAGCCATCCCACGTGCTGCTGGCGCTGGGACTTTCGCCGGAGCGGGCGCGCTCCAGCTTGCGCTTCAGCCTGGGGCGGCAAAACACGGAGGCGGACGTGGACCGGCTCCTGTGCACCCTGCCCGGCGTGGTGGACCGCCTCCGCGCGCTCTCGCCGCTCGCGCCGCCGCGGCTTGCCGGCAAGCTGCCGGCATAGCGGCAAGCGGTGGCACCCAGGACCAGGCCGATAACGAGCAATCGGAAATGATTGTCCAAGACATTTTGCGCGACACGCAAAGCCGGCTCGCAGGGGAGCGGCCGGCGCAGGCGCTGGTGGCGGTAGGCATGAGCGGCGGAGTGGACAGCTCCACCGTGGCGGCGCTGCTGGCGGAGCAGTACCGCGTGGTGGGTCTCACCATGCAGCTCTGGGACCAGCGGCGGGTGGCGGAGGCGGACCCCTCCGCGCCCCGCAAGGTGGAGGGGCGCTGCTGCTCGGGAGGCGACGTCTACGATGCCAGGCGCGTCGCAGAACATCTTACAATCCCTTTTTATGTCATTAACCTCCAGAGACAATTTGAAGAAACGGTTGTGCGTCCGTTTGTGGCCGAATATGCCGCCGGCCGGACCCCCATTCCCTGCGCCCTGTGCAACCAGCACGTCAAGTTTGACCATCTGCTGGCCACTGCGCGCCAGGTAGGCGCCGAGCTTCTTGCCACCGGCCACTACGCGCGGATTGAGCAGGACGCTGCCTCGGGGAGATTTTTGTTGCGGCGGGCGGTGGATGCCGCCAAGGATCAGACGTACTTCTTATTCGGGCTCACGCAGGAGCAACTTGGCCGGACTGTCTTCCCGCTCGGTTCGCTTACCAAGCGCGAGGTGCGCGAGCTGGCCCGGCAGAGAAAGCTCCCGGTCGCTGAGAAACCGGAGAGCCAGGAAATCTGCTTTGTGCCGTCC
>DATMAF010000199.1:0-3678 GCA_035560315.1 Terriglobia bacterium
TCTGACAGCGCAGAGCCCCGTCGGAGCCATCGAGATGGAGTCGCCGCTCGTTGGCCGCCACAACGCCTACAACCTGCTGGCCGCCGCCGCGGCCGCCATCGCCTTGGAGGTTTCTCCGGAGCAGATCCAACAAGGCGTCCGCCACCTGCGCGTGGCCGGCCGGATGGAAGCGATCCGGCAAGGGCAGCCGTTTGACGTCTATGTCGACTATGCCCACACGGATCAAGCGTTGCAGAGCCTGGTGTCCTCCGCGCGGGAGCTGGCCAGAGGCGGCCGCTTGATTCTGGTGTTTGGCTGCGGCGGCGACCGCGATCGCGCCAAGCGGCCGCTGATGGGACAAGCAGCCGCGGTCTGCGATCAGGTGATTCTCACGTCGGATAACCCGCGATCCGAGGATCCGCTGCAGATCATCAACGACGTGACCGTTGGTTTGCAGAAAGCCGGCGCCAATTACGGGATCGAACCGGACCGGAAGCTGGCCATCGAACGGGCGCTGGCCGCTGCCCGTCCCGGCGATGTGGTGCTGATCGCTGGCAAAGGCCATGAAACATACCAGATCATCGGAGAGAGCCGCTTGCCATTCGACGACCGCGAGATCGCCCGGTCGGCCTTGCGCCGGATGGGATACAGGGAGCCGCGATAGAGGCGATTTCCTGTGCGAGTGCCATGCAACTGACCCTGACGCAAATTGCCGCCCTTCTGGGAGCCCCGGCCCCGGAGGACGCCGCGCGGCCGGTCGCCGGCTATTCCATCGACTCCCGCACCATCCGGCCGGGCGAGTTGTTCTTCGCCGTGCGGGGACAGCGGCTGGATGGTCATCAATTTGTTGTTTCGGCGCTCTGTAACGGGGCGGTGGCGGCGGTGGTGAGCGCGGAACGCGCGGGTGCCTTCCCGCAGGAGGTGCAACCGAGGCTGCTGGCCGTGCCGGACACCCTGGCGGCCTTGCACGTCCTGGCCGCCGGCGTACGCCAGCGCTGGGGCGGGCCGGTGGTGGCCATCACCGGCAGCGCCGGAAAAACCACCACCAAGCAGATGATCGCCGCGCTGCTGCGCACACGCTTCCGGACGCTGGAAAATTCCGGCAACTGGAACAACCAGTTCGGGCTGCCGCTTTCGCTGCTGCGCCTGGATCCGGAACACGAGATTGGCGTGTTTGAGTTGGGCATGTCCGCGCCGGGGGAAATCCGGCTGCTCGCCGGCCTGGCGAGGCCCGATGTGGGGGTGGTGACCAACGTGAGCGCCGCCCATCTGGAATTCTTTCCGAACGTGCAGGCCATTGCCCGGGCCAAGCGGGAACTGGTGGAGTCGCTTGGGAACGGGGACTGGGCGGTGCTGAACGCGGATGATCCGCGCGTGGCAGCCTTCGGCGCGCACAGCCGCAGCGCGGCGTTCTATTTTGGACTCTCGGATGCTGCCGATCTCCGCGCCAGCGATCTGCGCTCTTGTCCGGAAGGGGGCTACCGTTTCCGCGTGCACGCTCCGGCGCATCGCAGCGAGTCGTGCGGCGCTGCCTGGAAAGGCCGGCGCGCTGCGGAGTTCCCACCGCCTTGTTCGCCGGCGACGGAATTGTACCTGCCGCTGCTGGGCCGGCACAGCGTTTCCAACCTGCTGGCCGCGCTGAGCGTTGCCTGGCTGTTTGGGATTTCACCGGCGGAGCTGACCGCGGCTGTGTCCGCGCTGCGGCCGGCGCCGCAGCGGGGGGAGTTGGTGCGCCTGGCCAGCGGCGCGCTGGTGGTGGATGACACCTACAACTCGAATCCGGCGGCGCTGGAGGCGATGCTGGAAGCCGTGGCGGAAATTCCCGCAGCGAAGCATTACGCGGTGCTGGGCGGGATGATGGAACTGGGGGCTGCCTCCGAACAGCTTCACTATCGCTGCGGGCGGCGGGCGGCGGAACTGGGATATGCCGGGCTGATCACAGTGGGCGAGGCGGCCCGGCCGCTGGCCGCGGGCGCCCGCGCCGCGGGCCTTCCCGATGCCGCCATCGCGCACTGCGCCGCAACAGAGGAGGCCGGCGAGCGGCTCCGCGGCTGGATGGAACGCGGCGATGTGGCGCTGCTGAAGGCTTCCCGCGCCGTGCGCCTGGAGACCATCTGGAATCACCTGGGACCCCGCGCGGCGGAGCAGGCCAGCCCGGTGGGGGCCGGAACCGCCGCGGGGTGCCGCGGAGAGGGCGTCTGATCCCGTGTTGTACTATTTGTTCTACGAACAGCTCTTTGAATACTTCAGCCCCTTCCGCGTCTTTCGCTATGTCACGTTCCGAACCGCCTTCGCCTCCCTCACCGCGCTGCTGATTTGCCTGGTCGTGGGGCCGTGGCTGATTGCGCGCCTCAAGGAGTTCCAGATCGGCCAGTATATTCGCGAGGAAGGCCCGCAGTCGCATCAGGCCAAGGCCGGAACCCCCACCATGGGAGGCATCCTGATCCATGTGGCGATCCTGGTGCCCACCCTCCTGTGGATGGATTTGCGCAACTCCATTGTCTGGCTAGTGATGCTGGCGACGCTCGGATTCGGGCTGGTGGGCTTTTTGGACGACTACTACAAAGTCACCCGCCGGCAGAATCGCGGCCTGTCCGGACGCAGCAAGCTTTACCTGCAAATCCTCATCAGCTTTCTGGTCGGGGTGGGCTTGCTGCTTCTGACGCTGCGGGGGGATTATTCCACCCATCTGATCGTACCTTTCTTCAAGCAATTCACACCCGACCTGCTGATTCATTCGCTGATGGACAACCCCTACACCTACCCCCTGGCATTCCTGATTTTCTTTCTGTTTGTCATTGTGGTGATTGTGGGGGCGTCCAACGCCGTCAACCTGACGGACGGCCTGGATGGTCTGGCGGTGGGATGCACCATCATTGCCGCCGGCGCTCTGACGGTGTTGACCTACTTGACGGGCCATGCCGTCTTCGCGCGCTACCTGGAAATTCAATACATTCCGCAGGTCGCCGAGCTGACCGTGTTCTGCGGGGCGATGGTGGGAGCCTGCGTGGGCTTCCTGTGGTATAACGCCCATCCGGCCGAGATTTTTATGGGCGATGTCGGCTCCCTGGCGCTGGGGGGCGGCATCGGCACGGTGGCCGTCGTCATCAAGCAGGAGATCCTGCTGCTGTTTATTGGCGGAGTGTTTGTAGCGGAGGCGCTTTCCGTGATCCTCCAGGTGGCCAGCTTTCGGATGCGGGGCAAGCGCATTTTCCGCATGGCCCCGCTGCATCACCATTTTGAAATGAAGGGCTGGAGCGAATCGAAGGTCATCATCCGCTTCTGGATTGCGGCGCTGGTGCTGGCCCTGTTTTCGCTCTCGACGCTGAAACTGCGCTAAAGGAACACTGCGAAAGACGCTCCGCCGGCACAAGGCGGAGCGCAGGGCAAGAAAATGGAAAACCGCCTCGCTCCGGACCGCGTGCTGTTTTTTGCCGCCATGGCGCTGGTTGTCTTCGGCCTGCTGATGGTCTATAGCGCCTCGGCGCCGATCGCCACCGAGCAGTCGGAGAATCCCGCCGGCATCTTCCTGCGGCAGGCCCTGTGGGCCTTGCTGGGCCTGGGCGCCATGCTCTTTCTCATGCGCTTTGATTACCGCAAGCTTGCCCACCCGGCGATCTTGTTTCCCGGCATTTTTTGCGCCCTCCTTCTGCTCGTGGCGGTGCTGTTCACCGCCCCCGTGCAGCAAACCAACCGCTG
>DATMAF010000200.1:0-3600 GCA_035560315.1 Terriglobia bacterium
CGATCTGCTTCCCTTGCTCAGCAGTCCGACCTGTTCCTCTTTCAACCTGCGCTACATGGAACCGGTGCAGGCCAACGCCTACGTGCACCGCTGGAGCCTGACGATTCAGCGGGAGTTGGGCAGCGACTGGGTGGTGTCGGCTGGCTACACGGGCTCGCGGGGGTTGCACCTGCTGGGGCAGCACCTGTCGAACATGGTTCGTTGGGACGGTTTTCCGAACCAGCCCACGGGGCGGAAGCACTTTACCGGGGTCGATCCGGATGGCAGTGGTCCGCTGACGGCTCAACCGCTGATCAATCCCAATTTTGGGGAGGTTCGCACCCAGAACTCTGCCGGCAACAGCTTCTTCAGCGGGCTGGCGGTGGGGGTGCAGAAGCGGATGAGCCGCGGGTTGCAGATGCAAATTGCCTACAACTTCTCCAAGTCGACGGACCAGGGCTCGGGGGTGACCAGCGGTGGCGACGAATTGCCGGATGGCCAGCGGGGCATCTACTACTGGGACATTCATCTGAAGAAACAATTGTCGGGGTTTGACATTCGCAACACCTTCACGATGAATTTCAGTTATGATCTGCCGACGCAGAACCTGACGGGTCCGGCGGGGGCAGTGCTGGGAGGCTGGCAGGTGAGCGGCATTCTGACGCTGACCGACGGCTATCCGCTTTCCATCTTTGACAGCAGCACGGTACAGGATGCCTGGATGGGTGAATCCGAAAACCTCCGCGTCAACCTGATTCCGGGGGCGGACAACAACCCGGTGTTGGGGGGCCCGGACAAGTACTTCGACACCAGTTCATTTGTGCCGTCGACCTGCCAGGGAACCCGCATCTGCGCACCGGGGGACCCGGACTACCAGCCGGGATACTTCGGGACGCTGGGCGGCGGGACGCTGATCGCGCCCGGAACGGCCACTCTGGACTTCTCGTTGCGCAAGAACTTCAACGTGGCGGAAGGGCAACGGGTTCAGTTCCAGGCGGACTTCTTTAACCTGTTCAACCGGTCGAACTTTGCGTCGCCGGTTCAGACCATCTTTAACGATAACATTCCGGCTCCGGATGCTGGGCGCATCACGTCGACTCGCGACGCGGCGCGGTCCCGGCAGATCCAGTTGGGCCTGCGGTACACCTTCTAAGGCGGGAGCCCTCCCGCACTTTTGCCGCCCCGGCCGGCCACGCGCTGGCCGGGGCGGTTGCCTTTTGGGGCGCCGCATCTCTCGCATCAAAGATCACCCCTCAAAAAGATCGTTGTCCTGAGAGCCGAAAGGCATCCGTCCAAAGGAGCCGACGGCTAGCGGGGAGAGCCGTTGTTTTTCTGAAGTAAGTGGCGTAGCATACTGCCATCTGGTTGGATGGTGAGGGGGGCTGCTCGCTAGCGGAGGGCGGGGACGCGCTTTCATAGGCTCCACGGCGGGCACCAAGCCGCCTTCGGGATTTCCAATCAGAGACGCGGAAGCGATTCGCTCTTCAACTGGTCGGGAAAGAATTTCCTGCGGATGAAAGGCATCCGGACCCCAGCGGTTCCGGGTGCGGCAAGGATTGAACAAGACAGGAGGTAACCGAGTCCATGAAGCATTTCTGGCAATGGGGGCTGGGGATCGTCATGTTCCTGGCGGTGGGTACCGGCGTCCGCGCGCAGCAGACGTTGAATGGGGTGCCCGCCGAACTGGTAACGTATCCGGATCAGATCATCTACAACGGCAAGATCGTTACGATGAGCGATCCGACACTGAGCAACTCAACGGGGCGCACCGTCTCCGCGATGGCCATTCGCGGAGACCGCATCCTTGCGGTCGGCACCGATCAGGAGATATTGCGCCTGGCCGGCCAGCAGACAAAAAAATGGGACCTCAAGGGCCGTACCGTAACGCCGGGCTTGATCAACACCCATACGCACCTGCACGATGCCGCGGTGAACGATTGGGCGCGGCGCAATCCGCAGAAAGTGGAGGCGGTGCGCAAAACCTTTGAGGTTACGGGGAAGACGTTTGCGGACCTGACCAAGGGCATCGAGCTGGTGATCAAGGAGCAGATGGCGCGGCCGCTTCCGGGCCAGTGGGCCTGGATCACCCTGCCGACCGGGCAATCCGGCTCCGGCATCGGCATCGAATACCTGATGAAAAACGGCATGACCCGCCAGCAGCTGGATCAACTGGCGCCGAAGCTGCCGGTGTTTGTGGGGGCGCATCCGGCGTTCGTCTGGAATACCGCGGCCCGCAACGCGTTTCTGGATTGGTATGAGGTCGAGCCGACCGATGCCAATGAGAAGAAAGCCATTACGATCGACACCACCATGGGCCGTTCGCTGGTCGCCGACTTTTATTTTGACACGCACATGGATGAGCTGGCCGATGTCATCCATGACTATCTGGAAAACCAGGCGGTGGGCGGCTTCACCACCTTCAGCTCGCACATCGTGGGGCTGCGCAAGATGCCGGCCTACACCCAGTTGGTGCGCGAGAACCGCATGCCGGTCCGGTTCGCCTTTGCGAACCGCTACTGCCAGCAGGTGGAAGTGGATATTCCCGGCTGCTTCCTGCGGGCGGGCGACTATGCCGGCTTGGGCGACGAGAACAATTACTTCTGGAACGTGGGCATCACCCTGGGCGGCATCGACAACGGGCCGCCGGCCATCTGCACCACCATGGAAGCGCCTCCCGAGATCAAGGCCAAGGAGGACTGCATCATCCAGCCGGGCAACGATTACTGGCGCGCGGTCTACTCGGCCATCCGCTCGCGTTACCGCTATGTGGTCAACCATACGTGGGGGGACAAGGGAGTCGATTACGTTCTGGATGTGATCGATCAGGTTATGAAGGAGAACCCCAGCTTTACGGTGGATTTCGTGAAATCCCGCCGTTACTCGAGCGATCACTGCGGGTTCTACCCGACCCCCAGCCAGTTGCCGCGCATGTCGCGGTACGGCTGGATGATCAGCTGCGCGGCCAACGCGCTGACCCGCAGCGCTCCGTGGCTCAACGTCTATCAGGGCGATTATGCGGGGCGGATCGCGCCTCTGGCGAGCGCCATCAAGGCCGGCGTCATGCCGACCCTGGAGGCGGAGCTGGGCCTGAACGCTTCGGCCGGCGAGGAGGTTACTTCCATGTGGCTGGAATCGCTGCCGTTCCTCACCCGCAAGAACCGCTGGGGCGATCCCATCGCGCCGCAGGAAGCCGTTGACCGCCAGACGCTGATGAAGATGGCCACCACCTGGGCGTCCCGCTACGTGCTCAAGGAAAAGCAGATCGGCTCGCTCGAGCCCGGCAAGCTGGCGGACTTCGTGGTCTGGAACAAGGATTACTTCTCGGTTCCGGAGGCGGAGTTGCCGACGGTCTATCCTCTCATGACCGTGCTCGGCGGCAAGACCATGATGCTGCGCGAGGAGTATGCCCGGGAGATGGGAACCTCTCCGGTGGGCTTGCAGGGAAAGTTCGTTTTTTCAGAACCGGTGCCTGAAAAACCCACCCGCGAACAACTGATGTCCACGGAGGGAGCGGAGGGATAAGCCCGCTTTCGCAACCAAATTATTCCAGCTAATCCAGGCGCGTCCGGTCGCGGACCGGGCGCGCCTCTTGTTTTTTCCGCCCGGCGACCTTTATGGCGG
>DATMAF010000201.1:0-10404 GCA_035560315.1 Terriglobia bacterium
GGCCGAATCTGGCTGAACGGACAGCGCCTGGACGGGCCGGTCCGCGGAACGGTGCTGATCTTCCAGGAACTGGGCTTGTTTCCCTGGCTGACGGTGCGCCAGAACGTGGAGTTCGGCTTGAAGATGAACGGAATGGAGGAAAGCCGGCGGCGGGCCCGTGCGCGCGAGTATCTCCGCCTGGTGCATCTCGCAAAATTTGAGGACAGCTACATCCATCAGCTTTCCGGCGGCATGCGGCAGCGCGTGGCGCTGGCGCGCGCGCTGGTGCTGGAACCAGACGTGCTTCTGATGGACGAGCCATTCGCGGCGCTCGACGCCCAGACCCGGGATCGCCTGCACGAGGAGCTGGAGCGCATCTGGCAGGAGACCCGCAGCACCATTGTCTTCGTAACGCACAATGTCCGCGAGGCGGTGCGCCTGGGCGACCGCGTGCTGCTGCTGACGTTCCGTCCGGGTCGCATCAAGAATGCGTTCTTCATCGAGCTGCCCCGGCCGCGCCGCATGGAGGACCCGGAACTGGCCCTGCTCAGCCGCAAGCTGCTGGCGCAACTGCGCGAGGAGATCGATCGGGCCATGAAAGAAGAATTTCACGATGAAGAAGGCGGCTGAGCAGATTCTCTTCTATGCGGCCCTGGTGCTGCTCTGGCAGGTGGTGGTCGCGCTGCGCATCTGGCCGGAGTATTTGCTGCCATCGCCGCTCATGGTGCTGGAAGCGCTGTGGTACGGCTTCGCGGACCGCACGTTTCTGGTGGGGCTGGCCATCAGCGCGCGGCGGATTGCTTTGGGCTACGCCGCGGCGGTGCTGCTGGGGGTGGGGTTGGGGTTTCTGATCGCCAGCAGCGGCTTCCTGGAACGAACCCTGGGCAAGCTGGTCCTGGGCCTGCAAAGCCTCCCCAGCATCTGCTGGCTGCCGCTGGCGGTGCTGTGGTTTGGGCTGAGCGAGAACGCCATCCTGTTCGTGGTGCTGATGGGTTCGGTGCTGGCAGTCGCCATCAACACCGAAATCGGCGTGCGGCATGTCCCGCGGCTGTATCTGAACGCGGCGCGCAACCTGGGCGCGCGCGGCCCCGCGCTGTTTGCTCATGTGCTGCTGCCCGCCAGCATGCCCCACCTGCTCGCGGGGCTGAAGCAGGGCTGGGCCTTCGCCTGGCGGTCTCTGATTTCCGGCGAGATGATCTTCGTCAGCCTGGGTCTGGGACACCTGCTCATGATGGGCCGCGACCTCAACGACATGGGTCAGGTCATGGCCGTGATGCTGCTGATCATGCTGCTGGGCGTTGCCGTCGACCGGCTGCTCTTCCATGCCCTGGAAAAACGCATCCAGCGGAAGTGGGGCCTGGTCCAAAGCGAATGATGCTCATCGCGCCCACGGCGGGAGTTCGTGGAACGAAATGCCCAGCAGCGGCATGGCCACGGCGTAGATCAAAATCGTCACCATGAGGACGCCGAGCAGGTCCAAGACGAGCCCGGCGCGCGCCATCTGCGGGGCGGTGATCCAGCCGCTGCTGTAAACGATGGCGTTGGGCGGCGTCGCCACCGGGAGCATGAATCCGTAGGAGGCGGCGATGGTCGCCGAGATCATCAGCACGAACGGGTGAACGCCGATCTCCACCGCGGTGGCCGCCAGAATCGGCATGGCCATGATGGCGGTGGCCGTGTTGGAAGCGATCTCCGAAAGCAGAACGACGCAAAAGCACGTCGCCAGGAGGAGCAGGACCGGCGGGATGCCGCCAAACTTCCCCAGCAACCCGCCCAGCCATTTCGACAACCCCGTCTGTTCCATCCCTCCGGCCAGCGCGAACCCGCCGCCGAACAGAAATAAAATCCCCCACGGCACGCCGTAGCGGATGGTATGCCAGTCCATAAGGTGGGTCGCCGGCGGACCGGAGGCTTCCACCGTCCGCGGATGCCGCAGCGGGATCAGACACAGCAGCAGGGCCATCGCCACTGCCACCGTGGCGTCGTGCAGATACGCCGGCTGGCCGAACAATTGCGACCAGCCCGGCACCCGCAGCGAGCCAACCGCAATCGGGCTGCGGAAGATCCACAATGCGGCCATCAGAAGCCATACCGCCAGCACCTGCTTCTCCTCGCGCGTGATGGGCCCCATCTGGCGCAATTGGTCTTCGATCACGGTTTCGTTGCCGGGAAATTCGATCTGGCGCACCGGGATGGCCGCGCCGTAGCGGCACAGGTACAGCCACAACAGCGGCAGAAAGGCCACCATCAACGGAACGCCGACCATCATCCATTGCAGGAACCCGATCTCCGGGGCTTCGGGAAACAGACGCCGTACCGCGCCGGCAAACACCAGGTTGGTCGGCGTCCCGATCAGCGTTCCGATGCCGCCAATGCTGGCGGCATAGGCAATGGCCAGCATCAGCACGGAACCGAAGTTGGCCGTAACCGTGTGGTCCGGCGGCTGGCCGGGACGGCTGGCCAGTTGCACCACCAGCGCCATGCCGATCGGAAACATCATCATGGTGCAGGCGGTGTTGGACATCCACATGGACAGGAACGCCGTGGCCAGCATGACGCCCAGGATAATGCGCTCCGGCTTCATCCCCATGCGGCGAACGGTGTGCAGCGCGATGCGGCGATGGAGGTTCCAGCGCTGGATTGCCAGGGCCACCACAAACCCGCCGAAGAACAGAAAAATGATCGGGTCGGTGTAGTAGGGAGCCACCCGGTCGGCGGGCAGGATGCCCAGCGCGGGAAACAGCACCAGCGGCAGCAGAGAAGTCAGCGCCAGCTCGATGGCCTCCGTCATCCACCAGACCGCCATCAACAGGACGACCGCGGCGGCGCGCTGGGCTTCGGGCGGCATCCCGGCGGGGGTCGGTAGCAGCAGCACCAGCAGAAACAGCAGCAGGCCGGCGGCAAGACTGATTTTCCGAAACGTTGGCTGGGAAACGGCGGCTTCCGTCATGCGGCATCCTCAGGCCATCGCCGGCGCGCGGGCCGGACCAGGAGCAAAGAAGCCCGATGCTACCGCAGCGGGATCGCCGGCGCAAGCGTTTCCTGGACGTTGCCGCCAGCCGCCTCAGGGCGCGATGGGCAGCACGACCGGATTGCTCTGCTTGCCGCCGACCGCCAGCACGACGGGCACGTCCGGGCCGGTGGCGCCATTGGCGGG
Organism: Terriglobia bacterium; assembly: GCA_035560315.1. Lineage (GTDB taxonomy): Bacteria > Acidobacteriota > Terriglobia > 2-12-FULL-54-10 > 2-12-FULL-54-10 > DATMAF01. The sequence goes on from DATMAF010000201.1 coordinate 3,137, forward strand.
GATGCGCACGTTGATTTGATTTAACCCGGCATAGCCTGGGGCCGTGCCGGAGAACTCCGCCAGCACGGGAAGTCCTCCGATGAACACCGTCGGGGAACTGAGCGTCGGCTGGCCGGCAGAAGCTTCGCCGGTGCCCAGGGGCGGCGAGGTCGCGCCCAGTCCGGTCGCAAACAGCGTGATGACCTCGCCGAGGCGGGCGGGGTTCTGGCCGCTGATGAGGGAGACGCCGTCCTGGTGCAGCGCCACGGCCCGGCCAATCCCCTGCTGGCTGGTGGTGAAAATCCCCGGTGCCACGGTGTCCAGGTTCACCGTCCGCGGCGCGCTGCTCTGCCCGCCGGTCGTCACCACCACCTGCGCGGTGCTCTGCCCCCCCAGTTCGAACGGTATTTGTATCCCCAGCTGAAAGGGCGTGGAGTAGAACAGCGGCGCGGGAATTCCATTCACCGTGACGCTGGCTCCGCCCAATGTCGTCGCAAGCTTCCCGTCCGGCCCGAAGAAAGACGAGGGGACGGTGGAGCCGTCATTCAGGTTCGTTCCGAACACCGCCGCGATCGACCCCGGCGACACTGGCGCCGGATGCGGCGCGTAGCTGGCATTGTTCACCACGCCGCCTTCGGACAGGAAGGGCGGAGGCGGTCCAGACGCCTGGAGCCGGGCCACGAAGGTGTTTTGAACCCCAGCCTTCGCTTGTTCGGGGAAGGCACCCAGCGTGTATCCGGTAACGTAGACGCCGCTCGAATCTGCAGCGACGCCGTTGGCGACATCCGCAGGGGCCGTGCCGAACTGACGGCTCCAGCGCTCGCCTCGGGCAGCCTCATGGCCGCGAGTCAGCGCATCCCCGATGCCACCTCCGTTATGGATTTGCCCCGGACTGTTGCCGCCAACGTACCCTGCGCCGTACGATCCCCGGGTATCAACCGCCACCGCCATCCCGCTGTGATAGCTCGCCGGTCCGAACTGCCGGACCCACCCTGTATCCTGCGCCTGGTCAGCCAACGTCAGAAACGCAAGCAATGAGAACGCAACGAAGGCGCTCCGAAAAAGGAAAATCTTTCCCTTCGGGGTTGAGCCTGGAAAGCATGTCATGCGGAACATCTCCTTGACGTCGTGTCGGGACGCGAAGCGAACCGGGAAAAGCCGACCAGACGTGGGCCGGATTGTAACACGGTTTTTCCAGCCGGCGAGCGGATTCCGGCGCAGCACAATCCGCGCCGGCAGACTTCCGGAATGGATGCGGGGCGGAGCGCAGCCACCGCCGACGTCTTACAGCAGTTGGCGGAGGACGTAAGGGAGGATGCCGCCGTGCTGGTAGTAAAGCAACTCCTCCGGGGTGTCGATGCGGGCCTTGGTGGCGATCACGCGCATCTCCCCTTTTTCAGTGCGGGCATGGACGATGACTTTCCTGTCGCCGCTCAGGGCCCGGGCCAGGCCCTCGAACTCGAACACCTCGCGGCCAGTCAAGCCCAGCGAAGCGACCGTATCGCCGGGCAAAAACTCCAGCGGCAGGATGCCCATGCCGACCAGGTTGCTGCGGTGGATGCGCTCGAAGCTCTCGGCGATCACCACGCGCACGCCCAGCAACTGCGGGCCCTTGGCGGCCCAGTCGCGCGAGGAGCCGGAGCCGTATTCCTTGCCGGCCAGAATCACCAGGGGCACCTTCTCCGCGGCGTATCGCATCGCGGCGTCGAAGATGGTCATCTGCTCCCCGCCGGGCAGGTGGAGCGTGAAGCCGCCCTCCACGCCCGGCACCAGCAGGTTGCGCAGGCGAATGTTGGCGAAGGTGCCGCGCATCATCACTTCATGGTTGCCGCGCCGCGCGCCATAGGAGTTGAAGTCCTTCGGATCGACGCCATGGGCAATGAGATACTTTCCCGCCGGGCTGTCGGCTGGAATGTTGCCGGCCGGTGAGATGTGATCGGTCGTGACGCTGTCGCCCAGCACGGCCAGCACCCGCGCCGCGCGAATGTCGGCGATGGGGCTGGGCGTGCGGGCCATGTCGTCAAAGAAGGGCGGACGCTTCACATAGGTGGAATGGGGATCCCAGGCGAACCGCTTGCCGGAGGGCACCGGCAAGCTCTGCCACGATGCATCCCCTTCAAACACGTTGGCGTACTGCTTGCGGAACATCTCGCTGCCCAGGGCGGTTCGCACTGCTTCCTGCACTTCGCGCGCGCTGGGCCAGATGTCGCGCAGATACACGGGGCCGCCGTTGCCTTTGCCCAGCGGCTCGGTGGTGATGTCCACATCCATGCTGCCCGCCAGGGCATAGGCCACCACCAGCGGCGGCGATGCCAGATAGTTGGCCCGCACCTGCGGCTGGATGCGGCCCTCGAAATTGCGGTTGCCGCTCAGGACCGCCGCGGCCACCAGCTCGCCCTCGCGGATGGCCTTGGAGACCGGCTCCGGCAGCGGACCGCTGTTGCCGATGCAGGTGGTGCAGCCATAGCCGACCAGATGAAAGCCCAATTGTTCGAGATAAGGCGTCAGACCCGCCTTGGCCAGATAATCGGTCACCACTTTCGATCCCGGCGCCAGCGAGGTCTTCACCCACGGCGGCGTGGAGAGGCCCTTCTCGACCGCTTTCTTGGCGAGCAATCCAGCGCCCAGCATTACCGAGGGATTCGAGGTATTGGTGCAACTCGTGATCGCCGCCACCACCACCGCGCCGTCGCCCAAGGTTCCTGTCTTTCCGTTGAACGCCACGCTCACCGAACGCGGCTTCGGGTCGCCGCGCTTGCCGACCAGCCTTGGCAGCGCCTCGGCGAATTTCGCCTTGGCGTCGCGCAGCGGGACGCGGTCCTGCGGACGGCTGGGGCCGGCGAGGCACGGCTCCACGGCGCCGAGGTCCAGCTCGACATGCTCCGTGTACCTCGCCTCGGGGCTGGCGGCGGTGCGGAACATGCCCTGCTCCTTGGCGTACGCCTCCACCAGCGCCACGGAGGCCTCATCGCGGCCCGTGAAGCGCAGGTACCGGAGCGTCTCCTCGTCGATCGGGAAGATCGCGATGGTCGCGCCGTACTCCGGCGTCATGTTGCCGAGCGTAGCGCGGTCGGCCAGCGGCAACTGATCGAGCCCCGGCCCGTAGAACTCGACGAACTTGCCAACCACTTTGTGCCTGCGGAGGATCTCCGTCACGGTGAGCACCAGGTCGGTGGCGGTGGCGCCTTCGGGCAGTGTGCCGGTGAGCTTGAATCCCACCACCGGCGGAATGAGCATCGAGATGGGCTGGCCGAGCAGCGCAGCCTCGGCTTCAATCCCGCCGACGCCCCAGCCGACCACGCCCAGGCCGTTGATCATGGTGGTGTGCGAATCCGTGCCGACCACGGTGTCGGGGTAGGCAACCGGCTCGCCGTGAAGACGGCCGCGGAAGACGACGCGGGCCAGATATTCGAGATTCACCTGGTGCACGATGCCGGTATCGGGCGGCACCACGCGGAAATTGTCAAAGTTCTTCTGCGCCCAGCGCAGGAAGAGGTAGCGCTCCTTGTTGCGCTGGAACTCCAGTTCGGCGTTGCGGCGGAAGGCCTCGGGCGTGCCGAAGTAATCCACCTGCACGGAGTGGTCGATCACCAGTTCGGCCGGTTGCAGCGGGTTGATCTTTTCCGGGTTGCCCCCCATGCGGGCGATGGCGTCGCGCATGGCGGCCAGGTCGGCCACGGCCGGCACCCCGGTGAAATCCTGGAGCAGGACGCGCGCGGGCATGAAGGAGATTTCGTTCTCCTCCTTCCGCTGCGGATTCCACCGCGCGAGCTTTTCGATGTCCGCCTTCTTCACCAAGCGATCGTCTTCATGGCGCAGGAGGTTCTCCAGCAGCACCTTCAGGCAGAAAGGAAGCCGCGCCACGTCTCCGATCCCGGCCTTTTCAAGCGCCGCAAGGCGAAAGATGCCAATCGGCTCTCCCCCGACCCGCAACTTGCCGCGACTGCCAAAGCTATCCAGCATCTGCCCACACCTTCCTTCTGTTTCCAGACGATTCGAGCCAACCATTCATGCTAGCACAGCGCACTCCCGCAAGGAGTGGGTATGGTTCTGCCGGCTGGCCGCAGGTTACAATCGGGCGTTGCGCCCATGCGCGTCTTTCTCATTGGAGCAACCGGGGTTCTGGGGAGAGAGTTGGTGCGCCAGTTTGTGGCTCGCGGCGACGCGGTGGTGGGAAGCGTTCGCAGCGAGCGCGGGCAGCAACTGCTGGCCTCTTTGGGAGCAGAGCCGCGTCCTGTGGAGGTGTTGGACGCGGAGGCGCTCACGCGGGCGGGGGCGGAATGCGAGGTGGTCATTCACGCCGCCACGGCCATCCCCGACAAATTCCGTCCGCGCGGGCGGGACTGGGAGGCAAACGACCGGCTGCGGCGGCAGGGCACGCAGGCGCTGGTGCAATGCGCCCGGCGGATTGGAGCCCGGGCGTATCTCCAGCAGAGCATTGTGTGGCTGGCGGCACCCCCCGAGGGCGGCTTCTATGACGAGGACTCTCCCGCCCATCCGGACCGCATTACGCAGTCCGCGCTCGATGGCGAACAGCTGGCTCTGGAAGCCGCCGGCTCCTCCGGATTCCAGAGCATGGTGCTGCGCTGCGGCATGTTCTACGGGCCGGAGGCGCGCCACACCCGCCAAATGGCGGATTTGCTGCGCCAGCGCCGCTTTCCCGTGGTGGGTCAAGGCACCGGCCTGCTGCCATTGCTCCACGTGCAGGACGCCGCCGGAGCGTTTGTAACAGCAGCCCAAACGCCGCGCACGGGCCGCTGGCACATCGTCGACGAGGAACCCGCAGAACTGCGGTTGTTTCTGGAAGCGTTCGCGCGGCAACTCGGCGCACCGCCGCCACGCCGCATTCCCCTCTGGCTGGCACGATGGATCGCGGGCCGCGACGCGACGCAGTTGCTCACGGCCGCTTCCCATACCTCCAACCGGCGATTCCGCCAGGACTTTTCCTGGTCGCCACGCTATCCCACCTTCCGGCAGGGACTGCAACAGATCATAGAACAGTGGCGAAAGCAACCCGCCGGCGGGCCGTCACCGCCGGCGCTGGGAAGCTAAGGGCGCGAGCTTCCAGCGGCCGTAGGCAACGAAGGCGGTCAGCAGGCCCGTGACAAAGGGAAGGAGCGCCGTCGCAAGGCCCATCTCCCGCGCCGTCGTCACGGTGGCGCCGATCATGATCAGGAGCAAACCCGCTGCCGCCAGCGGGGTCAGGCCGGGCCGGATGCCCAGCAGGCCGGGAAGCAGGAGTCCCAGCGCGCCCGCAAGCTCGGCGAGGCCAATGAAATACAGGAACCACGCCGGAAGAGACGACTGCGCCGTCAACTCCTGCGGCGCGATGGAAAATTTCGTCCCGCCCGCCAACAGGAACAACCCGGCCAGCAGCACCTGGACAGCCCACAGTGCGTAGTGCATACAGGAATCCGGCCGCTAGCTCTTCAGAGTGCGGCTGAGCAAGCCGATGGCGCGGGTCCAGGCGTCCTGCGCGGCGGCGGGATGGTAGACATCGCGCCGGGTGTCATTGAAGAAGGCGTGGTCCGCATCCGGGTAAACGCGAACCTCCCCCTGCACGCCGTATTTCTGGAAGGCCTGCTTGAGCTTCTCCACCTTGGCGGCATTGATCCAGCGATCCTTCCCCCCGGCAAAGAACAGGACTGGGCAGCGAATGTTTTTGACCTGGTCGATGGGGTCGGGATGGTCGCCGTAAAACGGAACGGCGACCTTGATGGCGCTCGTGCGGCAGGCGAGCAGCAGCGCCAGGCTGCCGCCCATACAAAAGCCGATGACGCCGATGTGCTCGGCGTAGAGGGGTTCCTTTTCCTGCAAGAACTTGATGGCCCCCAGCAGGATTTGTATGGCTTTCTCTTTATCCAGCGCCGCCATCCACGCCGAAGCCTGGTTGGGATCCGTGGTCACTTTTCCCTCATAGAGGTCCGGGGCGACGGCCACGAAGCCTTCCTGCGCCAGCCGGTCGCAGATCGACCGGATATGATCGTTCAGGCCCCACCACTCCTGGACGACGATGACGCCGGGATAGGAACCCTCCCCGCCCGGCCGCGATTCATAGCCCGCCACGCGGCCGACGCCTTCGACGGTGAATTCGATCGCGCGTTTTTGCAGGTTGCCATGCATACCAACTCCATGCCTCGCCCCGCTCCGGGAGCCGCCCGCCGCGTTCGGAATCAACTGGCGCCGCGCCCGGTGAGCACGCGGGGAATGGTGCGCAACAGAATTTTGAAGTCCAGCGCCAGAGACCACTGATCAATGTAGTCCATATCGAGTTTCATCCAGCGGGCAAAGCTCAACTCGCTGCGGCCCTCCAGAATCCACAGGCAGGTGAGGCCCGGCTTCATGCGCAGCCGGCGGCGCTGCCACCGCTCGTAGCGGGAGACTTCCTCCGGCAGCGGCGGCCGCGGGCCGACAAAGGACATCTCCCCCTTGAGGATGTTGTAGAGCTGCGGCAGTTCATCCAGGCTGGTGCGCCGCAGGAAGCGGCCGATGGGCGTTACCCGCGGGTCGCGGGCGATCTTGAACACCGGCCCGTCCTTTTCATTCAGGTAAGCGAGGAATTTGCGATCCTGGTCGGCATCCTGATACATCGACCGGAATTTGTAGAGCCAGAACCGGCGCCCGTTCAGCCCGCAGCGCAACTGGCGATAGATGGCCGGCCCCGGCGAGGTCAGCCGGATGAGCGCGGCGATGATCGCCAGCAGCGGGGCCAACAGGATCAGCAGGAGGGCAGCCAAAAGCAGGTCGAACATTCGTTTCAAGAACAGCAGGTATTCGTTCTCGGGGGCGTTGGAGAAGGTGAGCAGCGGAAGGTGTTCCAGGCGATCGAGCGTGATCTCAGACTGGAAATGCGGAAAGAAGTCCACCAGGACGCGCGTCTTGACGCCCTGCTCCTCGCAGAGCAGGAACATCTCTTCCAGCTTATCCAGGCGCGGCCTGGAAACCGCAAACACCACCTCGTCCACGATGTGCTCTTCAAGCATGCGGTGCAGTTCGGTCAGATCTCCCACCGGGTATCGCTCCCGCAACGCTTCGTCTTCCAGGTTCTTGCCCTCCCCCTCCCGGAGAAAGCCGATGACGCGGTCGCCATGATCTTTGTTCTTCTCGATCAAGCGCGCCACCTCGGCCGCTCTCCGCCCGGTTCCTACAATCAAGTAATAGCGGCGGTCGGCAAACCCGCGCTGCAGGAAGGAGCGCATCCGGCGGGCCGAGAGCCGATAGGTTGCCTGCACCGCAAAATTGAAGAGCAAAAACAGCCCCACAAAAGACCGGCTGATCTCGCCCAGCTT
>DATMAF010000202.1:0-5046 GCA_035560315.1 Terriglobia bacterium
CCGCCGGTCCGTGGCCCCGTCCGGGATCGTTACCAGGCCGCGGGATTCGGCCGTATTGGCGCTCTGCGAAGGCGTCTGCGTGGCGGGGGCCTCGCCGGATATTTGCAGGCTGATCTCGCCAGTCCCCGGAGCAACCAGATATGCGGCAAAGCCGGTGGTGGGTTCTTTGCCGAGGAAGGTCAGGGCCTCTCCGCGAACCTCCACCCCGGTCCCGGGGGTCACAATATGGGTCTGCTCGGCGGGCTGCGTCAGCCGTTTTGTGAAGCGAAACGGGGATTCGTAGTCGAGCGCATATTGCAGGCGCACCTGCGACTCGCCCGGCCGGATCGGGTAGGTGATGGCAAAATTGTTTGCGCCCGCCAGCGGTACAGGCGATTGCGGCACGGCCATCCCGGCGGCGCCCTCCACGGAAGCTTGCACCGCCTCGCGCGGCTCCCCCGGCAGGTGGTAGAGGTACGTGCCTTCCGGATTGACGTAGGTGCGGGGCGGGTTGGAGTTATTTTCAATGGCGATCTGCTCGATCACAGCCAACCTTCCCCCGGCCGGCCGCAGGAAGATGGCGTGCTCTTTGAGCGCCAGCGCGCCGCGGTCGCGCGTTGCGTCATAGACCACCAGTTGAACGCCGCCAGCCATGGTTTGCGGGGCGAGGAGCGGTTGGGAATAAGTGGCTCCCTGATACACCGCCTGCAACAGCGCCGGAGAGCCGCCCGTCAGCTTTTCCACCTCGTCGAAGCGGAAGGCCCCCCGCGCATCGGTGATCGTCTCCGCCACGGGCGTCATCCCCTGCTGCAACTTGATGAACTGGACGGGCACCCCCGCGGCAGGCTGGTTGGTGGTCCCGTTGCGCACGCTTCCTTCCACCGATTCCGCCAGAAGCGGCGCGCTGCTCCCCAGAGCCGCGCAGGCCACCGCGAGCGCAAACCGGGCGATTGTCCGCCGAAAGTGAACGGGGTTGATTCGCATGGCCAAACTCGATTATAAGCCCTCGGCCGGCGGCTGAAAACTGCGGGTCGGACGGCCGCCGGAGCCGGCGCGTTGAGGCGGGGCCGTCGGGTGCGCTATAGTTTCCAGAGCGCGCTTGGAAGCGCGGGCGGTTTGGCCGATGTCATAGGGCGGAGGCGGCGAGCGATGGCGCTGACGGATATCTTTGGCGATCTGCACTTGCTGGTGCGGTGGTTCCATGTGCTGGCGGGCATTGTCTGGCTGGGACACCTTTACTTCTTCAATTTTGTCAACGTGCCGCTGCAAGCGGCGCTGGACGATGCCGGCAAGAAAGCGGTCAATCCGCATCTGTTGCCGCGCGCCCTGTGGTGGTTCCGCTGGGGGGCCATGCTGACGTTTCTGTTCGGCTTGGTGCTCTTCACGATGGTGTACATGTACGCGCCGGGCAGCGGCTTCGGGCCGTCGACGGCGTTTCGCGAAGCCGACGGCGCCATTGCCGCACGGGCCTGGTGGATCATGTTTGGCATGCTGCTGGGAACCATCATGTGGTTCAATGTGTGGTTTATTATCTGGCCGGCGCAGAAGAAAATCCTGAGCGGAAAAGCCTCTCCGGAGGAACTGCCGGCCATCCGCCGCCGCGCCTATCTCACGTCGCGGACCAATACCTATCTCTCCGGCCCGATGTTGTTCGGGATGCTGGCCCCCAGCCACTTCGGCGCCATCGACCTTCCAACCCTGCTGGTGGCCATTGCGGTGGCGGTGGCCATCCTCCACCACTTCATCATGTTCTCAGGCAAGGTGGGCAAATCGGTCTGATAGCGCGCCAATGGACGCGGTCTTTGCGGATCACGCCGTGCGGGAGCCGGACATCCTGTTCGTGCGGCGGGTGGGGCTGCAACCCTCGTCCGAAGCGCCTTCCAGTAACTACACCACGGTGCGAATCTCGATGTTACGGGTGCCGAGGCGGCGGGCGCCCGTGGCGGTAACCACCACGGCCTCGCCGAACTGCGCCGTGGGCGCCGCCAGGCCCTTGATGGGAATGCGCGGCTTGATGGTGAAAACCATACCCTCCTGGAAGACGGCGTTGACGGCTTCGGTGCGCCCCGGGCCCCAGCGCGGGCCGTCATTGTTGCCGCCGGAGTGGAACACCACGCCCCAGTACCCCTCGCCGCGTTTCTCGACTTCCTGCTGGTAAAACTGCACGGCGTCCATGACGCGCATCCCGGGCTTGATGTGATCGATCAGCCGGTGCAGCAGGTCAATGCAGTATTGCGCCGCGGCGTGCCAGTCGGCCGGCGTCGGGCCGCCGATCAGGAAGGATTGGTTCACCTGCGAGCCGTAGCCCAGCACGCTGGCCGAGATTTCCTGGTTGCAAATGGTGCCGGATTTCATTTCCTCGTTGAGGGGCCGCCCGCCGGTGTTGCCCTCGGCGCCGGAACGAAGCGACAGGCGGACAGGCAGTTCGCCGGTGGCCGCGATCAGGGTGTTGTAGACGGCCAGCCAGACTTCGCGGTGGATGGCTCCGGGGTGCGCCGACTGCAACAGCGTGGCCAGCCCCATCTCGCTGGCGGCGGTGGCCTTCTCGAGCACGGCAATCTCCTCGGCGCTGCGCGGCAGCTTGACCATCAGCAGCAGATCGGCAGCGGACTCAAAGCGCGCCTGCGGCACGGCGCGCTTGACGCGGTCGAGCGTGGTGTAGTTGAAGCCGCCCTCGGGCAGCCGCACGATGTCCTGCAAATAGCCCACTCCGATGCGGCCGCGCGTCAACCCCAGCTCGCGGAGGGCGGCGATGACGCCCTCGGAGTTGAGCCCGTTGGGAGCCTCGCGTGCTTCGATGCCCTCATGCAGGCCCTCGCCTTCTGCTCCAATGGCGAGCACCTTGCCGTCCTGCGCCATCACGGCATAAGCCGCGCTGGTGGCGGTGAGCGAGCCAATGTCGGCGCTGCCGTCGGGCCGGTCGGTGACCAGCAGCCCGTCGAAGCCCTGTTCCTTCATGGCCGCCCGCGTGGCCGCCCAGCGGCGGTTCATTTCCTCCTGGGAGAAGCGCTTCGGGAGCATCTCGGGGGTTATCGGGCCGGCCGGAACGGCGCTGCGCTGCGGCGGCTGGCTGCACGCAGCCAGCAGTCCTGCCGTGACGGCGAGGCCGACTCCACCAGCGGCTCCCTGTAATAGCTCTCGGCGGGATAGCGGATGGTTCCCCTGGATGGCGGCATTGTGGTCTTCCATAGCTCCTCCTTAGAGAGTCGTCATCGACCATTAGACGGAAGGGCATTTGCCGGTGGCGATGTGGGCATCGAAGTCGGCCCGGAACAGGTTCAGGGCGCTGGTGAGCGGCGGCCCCGGCATGTTGATGAGACTGCAAAATCCTTTGCCCTTGTTGAACTGGATCAGGCGCGGAATCTGGTCAAGAGCCGCAGCCGGCACCTGCCCCCGGCGGATTTTCTCGAGCGTGGCGGCGAGGGCCTTGGTCTCCATCTGGCAGGCAGGGCACTGGCCGCAGCATTCCTTTTCAAAGAAGCGGGAGATTTCGAGGGCCACTTCCACCATGCAGGTGCCTTCGCCATAGCCGCGCGTCACGCCGCAGCCGATGCTGGAGCCGGCGGCGCGCAACGACTCCGGGCTGAGGATGCGGTCGGAGTCGGGCAGCAGGAAGGCGCTGGAAGGGCCGCCATGCAGCACGGCGCGCAGCGGCGCTCCCGACTTCAGCCCGCCCGCCAGATTGTGAAGCAGTTCTCCCTCGCGCGCCCCGTAAGGGAGTTCGTAGATGCCGGGCCGGGTCCATTCATCGTTGAGCGAGTACAGCATGGTTCCAAAACTTTCGCTGGTTCCGATGGTGCGGTACCAGGCCGCGCCATGGAGCAGGATGGGCGGAATGTTCGCCAGCGTCTCGACGTTATTGACGACCGTGGGCTTGCCATGCAAGCCGACCGTGACCGGATAGGGAGGCTTTGGGCGGGGCTTGGCGGGCTTGCCCTCGATGGCTTCGAGCGCGGCCGTGTCCTCGCCGGCGACGTACGGAGTCGGGGCCTTGAAAATTTCCGCCCGCGCGGAGAACTTGCTGCCCAGGATTTGCTCGCCGGCATAGTTGCTGCCGACGGCTTCGCCGATGGCATTCAAGACCCGGTTCTGCGCCGAGTGATAGGTCTCGTTGATATAGAAGATGATGCGGGAGGCTCCTATGGCATACGCCGCGATGAGAGCCCCTTCCAGCACCGCATGAGGGCTATAGACCAGCAAGGTGCGGTCTTTGAACGAGCCGGGCTCGTCTTCCCCTCCGTTGACCACCACGTATTTCTCGGAGCCTTCGGCAGCCGCGCAGAGGGAGAGCTTCTGCGCGGTGGGAAAGCCAGCCCCGCCGCGTCCGCGCAAACCCGCTTTCGCAATCTCTTCAATGACCTGAAGGGGGGTGAACCCTGCAATGACCTTCCGCAGCGCCTCAAAGCCGCCGCGGCGCGCATAGTCGGCGAGAGACTCTTTCAGTTGCGGCCCGCCACCGGGGAACAAAACCGTGCGTTGTTGTGTGCTCATCAATCGTCATCACCCGTCGGAATGGGACTGCTCCACGTCGCTGCCAATGTGAGGAACGGTTCGAACCACACCCTGCACAATGCCCGGCGGCAGGCCGATTCCTCTCCGGGATTATAGCGGGGTGTTGCGGAGCGAGGCTAGCCCATTGTGGCCGCGACGGTCCGATTCGCGCAGCCAGCCGCGCTGTCCCCCGCAGGATCGCATCGTCTATGGAACCGCAAGCCGCACGGTACCTTTAGAGGCACAAGAGGATGGATTCCGTAAACCAAATATATTGCGGTCAGGATACAATGCGGCGCAAGATATGGGATGGAATTGCCGAAGAAGCCGGCAAAAGCTGCCAGAAGGAAGCCCTATCTTACTGTGGAAGCGGGAAAAAGAACTTGACCCTTGGGGGAAAAGCAGTTATTAACCGGATGAAATCAGGTGGAGAGTGGCTAAAATTTGTCTTCCAGCGAGAGACACCGGAGTATGGACAGAGCAGTGGCCGGCGGAGGAAAGGCGCCGGCAGGCTGGATGCACAGCCTGCGCGAAGTGATGAACGTGGGGCAAGCGGCCCACTATCTCGGGGTTTCT
>DATMAF010000203.1:0-6867 GCA_035560315.1 Terriglobia bacterium
CCCGCCACGGCTTTTCGCAGATGCCGCTCCGCCTGATCGTAATTGCCCCGCTTCCACAAAGCGAATCCGAGGTTGAATTGATAGACGGGATCGTCCGGTTCGCTGGCCGCTGCCTTCTCAAAGTAGGCCACCGCTCCCGGCCGGTCCTGGCGGGCCAGGGCAATTCCCAGATTGTTATAGACCTCGTTCAGCGGCAACTGCTGCTCCACCACCCTTAGCACCACAGCCGCTTCGGCGTTCTTGTTTTGATACAGATAGGCCAAGCCGAGAAAATAGTTCGCTTCCAGGTAATCCGGATCCGAGCGGCCCAGCTTGGAAAGCCACAGGACGCTGGTGGGATAATCGCGGTCTTCAAAGTAGATCATCCCCAGATCGAACGCCGGGCGGGCGTAGGTGGGGTCGAGCCGGTGCGCGTCGCGAAAAAAACGGATCTTTCGCGCCTTCTCCTTGGCGAGCACCCCCCGCACATAGTTTTCAAAGGCCTCCAGGCGCGGCGCCTTGCGCGCCGCCAGATACTCTTCCTTGGAGAGCGGGTAGCGGGGGCGCAGGTGCGACTGCACCTGCCAGGCCAAGCCGGCCTGTAAGTCGAGCAGATTCTCCAGCGGTCCGGATTCCGTGAACGCCGGGCTCAGGCTGGGACCCTCCATCTCCAGCACCCGGGCGCTGGCGGTGAACACGCCGTCGCGATAGTCGTAGCTGCCCAGGATGACCCGGGTGGCGTCGACCACATCGGCGACCCAGTAAATCGTGGCATTGCTGAGAATGCTGGTGGCCGGCAGGCCCAGCTGATCATAGGCCGCGGCGCGTTCCCGGCGGCTGATCATCAGAAGGCGGGGCGAGGCCAGGTCGGCGGTCAGCGTTTCCGCAAAGCTTTCGCCGATCCAGTCCAGGGTAGCATCCTCGGTGTGGTTTTCAAACGGCAGCGCCAATCCGACGTGAAACTGGGCCGCCAAGTCCGGCGCGGCAAACAGCAAAAAAGACGCCAGCACACACACCACGGCTTGGCGTAGTCGCTGGAATTTCTTCCGGCACATCATCCTGCCCCTGATCAGCACCGCTTCAAATTATAACCTAGGAGGCCACTGCCGCGCTGGGGCCGGCTCGAAGCTGGCAAGCGGTCCGGCGGGGGAGACGGCCGGCGCCGGAATGCCGGCCTCGGCGGGCTACAGCTTGCCCAGGTACTGGTCGCGGTTTTCGTACATTTGGGAGTAATACTGCTCGTAGGCTTCCCCGCGCGCGGCGCGGACCCAGTCGGGATGAGTCCGGTACCACTCGACAGTCTGTCGCAGGCCGTCTTCCCATTCGATCGCGGGCTGCCAGCCGAGTTCGCGGCGCAGCTTGCTGGAATCCACCGCATAGCGGTAGTCGTGCCCCGGGCGGTCGGCGACGAATCGGATCAGGCTGGAGGGCTTGCCCAGGAGCCGCAGAATGGTTTCCGCCACCTGGAGATTCCGCAGGCGATGCCCGCTGCCGATGTTGTAAATCTCGCCCGGCCGGCCCCTGCGGATGACCGCCTCCAGCGCCCGGCAGTGATCCTCCACGTGCAGCCACTCCCGCACCTGGGCGCCCTGGCCGTAAACCGGAATGGGCTTGTCTTGCAGCGCGTTGGTGGTCATCAGCGGGATGAACTTTTCGGGATGCTGGTAGGGGCCGTAATTATTCGAGCAGCGGGTGATGATGACGGGGAGTTGGTAGGTATGAAAATAGGAGCGCGCCAGCAGGTCGGCCGCGGCCTTGCTGGCCGAATAGGGGCTATTGGCCTGCAAGGGGGTTTGTTCTGTGAACTCGCCGGTCTCGCCCAGCGCGCCGTAGACCTCGTCGGTTCCAATTTGCAGGAACAGCGACACGCGCTTGCGGCGCGCGGCCTCCAGCAGCCGCTGCGTGCCCAGCACGTTGGTGCGCACGAAGACTTCAGCGGAGTCAATGCTGCGGTCGACGTGCGACTCGGCGGCGAAATGCACCACGCAATCCACCCCATTCAGGCACTCTTCCACGGCCGGATCGCAGATGTCCCGGTGATGAAACTCGTGGGAGTCCGGCAAGCCCGCAAGATTGTTGCGGTTGCCGGCATAGGTTAGCTTGTCAATGTTCAGGATGCGGTCCTCGGGGTGGGCTTGCAGCCAATAGCGGATGAAATTCGAGCCGATGAATCCCGCCCCGCCCGTTACGAGTAGTTTCATAGTCCTCTCAGAAAGCGCGTGCTGTCCGCAGGCAGCCCGGGGCGTCCGCGCCGGCGGCGCGCGGGGCGAGCCGCGGCTCCGGCGCTCCGGTGAAGTCGCGGGCGTTGCGCGTGTAGCGGAGGTGCTCCAGCAGCCGCTCCGGCGAATCCGTCACGAGGCGCCAGTCGTGGCCGCGCTCCCGCGCCCGCTCTTCCAGGCTGAAGACCAGCTTGTAGAATTTCTTGAGCGCCAGGATGCTGTCCACCCCGCGCAGCCGGCAGGGCGCGCGGTCTTCCGGGAAGAGCACATCCACGATATAACCGCAGGTGCATTCCCCGGCCTCGGGCAGAGCACCCTCTTGCCGGCACTCCAGGTAGACGCGCACGATCTCACCCCCTGTGCTCTCCCGCTGCCGCCGGTAGCCAATGAAGCCCAACTCCTGCCCCTCGCCGCAGACGCCTCGCTGTGCCCAAAGCGCAGTGTAGCATACTTCCCGCGGACAACCCGTGACCGTGGCGCCGGAAAAGCCCGCCAGCGCCGCCAACGTTGGCTTTGACCGGCGAAGCCCCCCAGCCTATAATCAGAAGAACGCTATGCGGACCACCCGAGTGTTTCTGCCATTGTGGATTGTGTTCTGCGGCGCGGCCGGGGCGCAAAATGCCGCGGCGCCGGCGGCTCAGCCGCCGGATCAGGGCCAGGAGCCCGTCTATGGGGTGGTGGTTGAAGAGGTTCGCGTTCCCTTTATTGTGACGGACAATCGCAATCGCCTGATCACCAATCTCACGCGGGAGGATTTTGAAGTCCTCGAGGACGGGCAGAAGCAGGTGATTAACAATTTCTCCCGGGAGACCGATGTCCCGCTGCGGATCGGGCTGCTGGTGGACACCAGCAACAGCATCCGCGACCGGCTGGATTTCGAGCAGCGCGCTGCCGCCGAATTCCTGCGCAACATCCTGCGCCCGGGGAAGGACAAGGCTATGCTGGGCAGCTTCGACAGCATGGCGGAGCTGTTGCAGGACTTTACGGATGATCTGGATAAGCTCGTCGGCGCCATCCAACTGATGCGGGCCGGCGGCGGTACGGCGCTTTACGACGCGATCTACTATGCCAGCCGCGACCGCCTGATGGTGGAGGCTCCGCTCTCCAGCGAATTCCGCCGCGCCCTGGTGGTGCTGAGCGACGGCGAGGACAACCAGAGCCGCTTCAGCCGCTTGCAGACGCTGGAGATGGCCCGCCGCGCCGAGGTCACCATCTACACCATCTCCACCAACATAAAAGGCACGCGCCTGCGCGGCGATGAGGTCCTGAAGGAGTTTTCCGAGGAGAGCGGCGGACGCTTCTTTCAGCCCTCCAGTTGGGAGGATCTGGACGAAGCCTTCCAGGCCATCAATGACGAACTGCGCAGCCAGTACATTCTTGTGTTCCGGCCGACCACGCCCCGCGACGGCCGGTATCACGAGATCGAGATCGTTCCCAAACAGAAAGGCCTGAAGGTGCGCGCCCGGCGCGGGTACTTCGCCACCCAGCCGCTCGGCGTTCTGCCCTCCAACGTGTCCCCCGCCGGCCGCCAGTAGAGTGCTGATCCTTTTGGAATCGAACGATTGCGGACCGTCTCCGGGAAAGCGTCCGCTTCCGCCGCGCCGCAAGGCTCCTTCTCTTTTCCGCGCGGCGGCTGCGGTGGGATGACAGCGGCGGCAATCTCGGTTAAGATTTTAGTGAGCGCCTTTCTCCCCCTTGCGGGCTCGCAACGTCTATGGGATTTCGCACCTCCTTGCTGGTAGCGCTGTTGCTGTTGAACGCGTTCGCCTACCTGGCGATGCGCCGGGCGGTTGAGCACTGGGTGCGGGAGGCCGCGCGCCGGCGGGTGATGCTGGCCCTGCACCTGGGCTTCCTGCTGCTGAATCTTCCGCTGGCCGTGTTCTTTTTCCGGGAGCTGAACGCCGCCTTGCTGCGCGTTCCCACCGCCGTGCTGGAGGTGGTGTTTTATCCTTCGACCGCCTGGCTCACAACGCTGATAGCCTTTTTCCTGCTGGCCGGACCCATCGCAGCCATCTGGGGGCTGGTCCAACTGGGCGAGCGGGGCTGGCGGCGGCTGCGTTCCAGGGCCGGTTTGGGAAACGTTGGTTCGGCGCCGGACCTTTCGCGCCGGGGATTCCTCGCGGGCAGCGCGGGGCTGCTGGTGCCGGGAATCTACGCGGTGGCGGCCTACGGCGCCTACGGCAGCCTCAATGACCTGGACATTTCCGAGCAGCGCGACATCGTCATGCCGCGCTTGCCGCGTTCCCTGGACGGAATGACCATCGTGCAACTGACGGATTTGCACGTGGGACCGTACATCCGGGAGCGGGAGCTGCGGGCGCTGGTGGGCGAGGTCAATTCGCTGCGGCCTGACCTGGTGGTGATCACGGGAGACATTCTGGACTGGGAATTGGCCAGCCTGCCGGAGGCGGTCAGCGGCCTGCGGGGCATCGAATCCACCCTGGGCGTCTTTGCGGTCCTGGGCAATCACGACATCTATGCCGACCGCTACAGTTACGCCGGTCCGCATCGCGGCGGGGTCAAGATTGCGGACGGTTTGCAGACCATCGGCATTCGCACCCTGCGGAATGAAGTGGTGGAGATCGGGGAAGGGCCGGAGCGTCTGGCGCTGCTGGGGCTGGACTGGCTTAACCCCAATCCCTCCAGCCCGAATTTTTATCGCTATCAGCAGGCGGAAACGCGGAAGGTGCTCGGCGTCCTCTCGCAACAGGCCGGCGCGGAGCGGGCCAAGCTGCTGCTGGCGCATCACCCGGATACCTTTGGGGATGCGATCCCCTTTGGCATTGACCTCACCCTTTCCGGCCACACCCATGGCGGCGGGCAAGTGCTGCTGGGTACGTGGCGGGGAATCCCCCTGGGGATCGGGCTGGTGCGGTTCAAGTATCTCAGCGGTCTGTATCAGGAGCAAGGCCTTTCGCTGTATGTCAACCGGGGGATCGGCTACCTGGGCGTTCCCATCCGCATTAATTGCCCCCCGGAAATCAGCCGCTTCCGGCTGACCAGCCAGGCAGCTTAACGCGACATTTTTTCCGCGCCGCCGCGACGGGTTTTGCCAGCTAGGGAACGGGTGCGGCGGCCGGCCGCTGTTCGGGATTGATGCGCGCCACCAGGTCCAGGAAGCGCGGTTCCTCCAGCAGAAATGCAAAGACCGGGTCGGTGAGTTCTTTCGAAAGGTCCTTGTAACCGGCTTCCCAGGCCTTATTCAGATATTGCAACGTGTTTTCCACGTCCTGCATGCCGGCGTAGGTCTTGGCGAGATAGAAATTAAAGGCCGCCATATCTTGGTCGCTCCGCTGGTGCACAATCGAGCCTGCCCGCCCGCTGCTTTCGAAAATCTTGGGATCCAGCAATAAGGCGTAGCGATAGCAGGACATCGCGTATTCGTACTTCTTGTAGGCAAAATACGCGGTGCCCAGATTGCTGTACACCACGGCGCTTGCCGGCGACAGTTCCAGGGCCTTGAGATAGGTCAGAATAGCGGAGCGGTAGTTTTTCTGAGCGTATTCCACGGCTGCCAGGTTGTTGAGCGCTTCCGAGTATCGCGGATTCAGGCGCAGGGCGGCGCGGTAGGCCCGCTTGGCGGCGTTCAGATTTTGATCCTGATGGTACGCGATTCCCAGCTTGTTTTGATACACCGGGTTGCGCGGGTCCAGCTTGACGAGCTGTCCGTAGATGCCAATAGCTTCCGGGTAGAACTTGCGCACCATATAGAGGTCGCCGCGCTGTTCGAGCGCCTTTGGATCGGACAAGTCCAGCGCGCCGGAGGAGGGGGCTCCGGTGTTTTCCTGCGCCACCAAGGTGCCGCCGGCCCAGAGCGCACCCCAGACGGTTGCAAGGACAGCGGCGGATCGCAACCGGGTCTGCCGCGCCCCAATTGCTGAGGCCACCGTGCCACAATCGGATTGCTTTGGGGACTTCATCCGCCCAACTCCCAGAACACCACAGGAGTGTCGCGCCTGCGCTTGCTCCTATTCTATTTCTGGCCTGCTGGGAAAGCAACCGCTGGCTGGCCAGCCGCCTCTGGCCGGCAGAAGGGTGCCCGGGACGTTCCGGCGGCAGGTGCCATCGGCGAGAAGGAGGGGCAAAGTATTCGTGCGGTCAGCAGGTGCCGGGCTCCGGGGCGCCGGCCACTTCCACGCGGTTGCGCCCTCCGCGTTTGGCGCGGTAGAGCGCGGCATCGGCTGCCCGGAGCACTTCCTCCACTTCCCGGTACTCGCTGCTGGAGGCAACTCCCACGCTGAGCGTGACGGGAATAGCTCCCTCCGCGGTCGCCACCGGTTCGGCGCATACCTGGGCGCGAATCCGCTCCGCCCGCCGGACAATATCCACGTCGTCCTCGCAGCCGGACAGAATGATCAGAAATTCCTCTCCCCCGTAGCGGCCGATCGAATCGTAAGCGCGCACCGCCGCTCCAATGCGCCGGGTGGTTTCTTGCAAGACGGCATCGCCGGCCAGGTGCCCGTAGGTGTCGTTGATGTTCTTGAAGTGGTCCAGATCGCACAGCAAGATTCCGACAAACACCCGCTCGCGCTGGGCGCGCGCCAGTTCCCGCCGCAACTGATCGAGAATGGCCTCCCGGTTCCACACCCCGGTCAGGGCGTCGTGAGAGGCTTTGTGGCGCACCGCCTCGAATTGCTCCCGCTCCTTGCGAAGTGCCTCCATTTGCGCC
>DATMAF010000204.1:0-3377 GCA_035560315.1 Terriglobia bacterium
GGAATAATGGAAGCGGGCGGCGGCTAACGAACCGCCGGCGTGGGGCTCGCCGGTTGGTAAAAATAGCCCGGCCGGGTGCGCACGGTCAGTTTGCCCCGCGCGGGCGACTGCCCCTCGATCCGCAGCTTGTGGTAACCGGGCTTCGTGCCGGGCGGTACGGCGAATTCAAAAACATATTGATTGCGGATGTCGTGGGCGATCTGCGCGGCCAGGGCTTCCACTTCCTCGACGCTGCCGGGAAAATACGCCGCCCCGCCAGAGGCTTTGGCGACCTCCCGCAGCAGTTTTTCGGCATTCCTGCGCCGCTCGCCGGCGGCGCTGCTCAGCAGCCCGATCGCATAGACCGTTACATCCGACTGCTGCACCAGCCGCAGCAGAGCCGCCTGCTCAATATCGCTGGAGTCGTCCTCCCCGTCGGTAATGACCAGCAGGACCCGCTTCTCTTTTGCTCCGGCGCGGAGGTGCTCGACAGCCATCCGGATGGCGTCCCGCACGGCCGTCCCGCCCCACATCTGCACCTTCGACAGTCCTCGTTCCAGGGCCGCCAGATCATTGGTGAAATCCTGCGTCAGTTCGACGGTGTCTTTGAAATCGACGATGAAAACTTCGTCGGCCGGATGGCTGGCCCGCACCAGCGCCAGGGCGGCGGCGTTCACCGCCGGACGCAGCGGCGTCATGCTGGCGCTGGAGTCCACCGCGATTCCCATCGACACCGGAATATCCTGGTTCGAAAAACCGGAGAGTTGCAACTGCTTCCCATCCTGATAAACGCGGAACGCCTGTTGCGGCAAGCCTGTGACCAGTCGCTGCTGGCGGTCGAAGACGGCGGCGTGGAGCACCACCCGGTCCACCTGGGCCCGGAAAACCGCTGGGCCCTGGGAAACTGCTGCGGGCAGAGCCGGCGGCGCGCCGGCGCTTGGCGGCAACAGGGCTGTTCCCAGCGTGATTCCCGGAAGGCTCCGCCGGACCAGTTTGACAATCCACCCGCCCATGCCTCCAGTCTACCGGCAGATCTCCGGCCGTACAAGGCAGCGCGCCGGCGGCGGTCATTGTCTGATATGGATCAATCCCGCGGCGGCGATCCTAGGCGTCCGAAAGGTCCTCCTTCGGTTCGGATTCCTCCACTTCGCCGGATTCAAAAATTTCCTTGCAGTCCAGGCATTCCAGAAACTTGCCATTTTCATCCTGGGAAATCACCTGGAGGTTGCGGTGTCGACAGGGTTGGTTCACGATCTGGTTCGCTCCGGGGCGCAGGGCACCGCGATGTGGCAAGCGGCGCTCCGGCAGGATCCGTCCCGGAGGAGGTGTTCAAGGAGTCCGCTGCCAGCGCCATGCGCAACGGAACGCTTGCCCCGGAGAGGGAGCCGCCGACGAGGGGATATTCTACGAGGCCGAACTCCTTTGTCAAGGCTGGAATACAGCCGGCGAATTGAGCGATAATCATAGAGGAGATTGCGGACCCAGTGCAGGTGGAAGTGCAAACCTACAGCGGCTACCGGGCCGATGAGCGCCCCACCGGATTTGTCTTGAACGGCCGGCGGTATCAGGTCGAGGAGGTCTGCGATCAATGGCTAGGGCCGGAGACGGCATACTTCAAGGTGCGGGGAAATGATCAGAATCTGTATATTCTCGAGCATGACCGGCTCGCCGATGAATGGCGCTTGGCCTCCTTCCGCAGCCAGAGCCGACGGCCCTAAGGGCGGCGGGCGGAGGCGGCAGGCGGCCGGCCCCGTCGCAAGCCCTGCCAGCCGCGAGCGGGTGCGTCCCATCTCATGAAATCCATCATCGTCGGAACGGCCGGACACATCGACCACGGCAAGAGCGCCCTGGTGCGCGCCCTCACGGGGACCGACCCGGACCGCTGGGAAGAAGAAAAGCGCCGCGGCATCACCATCGACATCGGCTTCGCCACGCTGCTGCTGGAGGGGGGATACCGCCTCGGGTTTGTGGATGTGCCGGGGCACGAGCGCTTCGTGAAGAACATGCTGGCCGGGGTGGGCGGCATTGATCTGGTGTTGCTGGTGATCGCCGCCGACGAATCCATTCAGCCCCAGACCCGCGAGCACTTTGACATCTGCCGCCTGCTGGAGATTCCGCGCGGCATCGTGGTCTTGACCAAGTCAGACCTGGTCGACCGCGACACCCTCGAGCTGGTGAAGCTCGATGTGGAGGAGTTTGTCGCCGGCTCCTTCCTGGAAGGCGCGCCGGTGGTGGCGGTGAGTTCCCGGACCGGGGCCGGCCTGGAGGAGTTGCGGGAATGTCTCCGCGCCGCGGCGGCCGCCGTGCCGGCCAAGGATTCCTCGCGCCATTTTCGTCTCCCGATTGACCGCGCCTTTGTCATGAAAGGATTCGGAGCGGTCGTTACCGGCACGCTCATTGCCGGCCGCATCCGCAAGGAAGCCGAGGTGGAGGTGCATCCGATCGGCAAGCGCGTTCGCGTGCGCGGCATTCAGGTGCATGGGAAGGCCGTGGAGGAAGCTACGGCCGGCCAGCGCACCGCGCTGAATCTGAGCGGGGTCGATGCCGGCGAATTGCAGCGCGGCATGGTCCTGGCCGCTCCCGGCCGCTTTGTTCCCACCCGGCGCGTTGACGCCCGCTTGCATCTGCTGCCTTCGGCGCCGGCGCTGAAAAACGGCGCACAGGTGCATTTCCATTCCGGCACCGCGGAGATGATCGCCACCGCCGTCTGCGTGGAAGCGAAAACCGGCAACGGCAGGGAACGGAAGGTCGAGCCGGGAGAAAGCGCCCTGGTGCAGTTTCGGCTGCGCGGGCCGGCCCTGCTGTTGCCGGGGGATCATTACATCATCCGCAAGCTTTCCCCGCTGGTTACCATCGGCGGAGGACGCATCCTGGAGAACTGGGCTCCTGCGCAGTCCCTCAACCCGCGCGCCGTCCGGACCACCGATGCCGGGCGGCGGCTGACGGTGATGGAGCGGGGCACTCGCCAGGAGATCCTGATGGAACTGCTGCAACTGGCTCCCAGCGGCTCGCTCTCGATGGACGAGTTGATCGCCCGCACGGGATGGCTGGAAGAGGAATGCCGCCAGGCGGTGCGGCCATTACAGGAAGCCGGGCGGCTGGCCATCCTTTCCGAGAATCCCTGGCGGATCGCCGATGCGGCGTCCATGCAGGAACTGGCCAAAGCGGTGGTGGAACTGCTCGACAAGTTTCACAAAGCCAACCCGCTGCTGCCCGGATGCTCGTTGGAGGCGGTGCGCGCCAAGGCGCTGGGGCGGACGCATCCCCTGGCGGCCAGCCGGATTTTGCAGCAAATGGAGCAGCAAAAACAGATCGTCATCAGCGGGGAGACGATTCGCCTGGCGACGCACCGGGTGTCCCTCAGCCCGGAGGAAGATCAGGCCCGCCAGCAAATCTCC
>DATMAF010000205.1:0-5287 GCA_035560315.1 Terriglobia bacterium
GAGACGATCTCCGAGTCGTCGGGGAAGACGTGCCGGAAGGCGCGCGGCTCAATGAAGGCCCAGTCGGTGGGATGTTCATGGGTCATGATGAAGGCCGGAAGCACGGTGCGGCCCTTCAGGTCGATCAACCTGGTCTGCGGACCCGCCAGGGCGCGCATTTGGGCGGTGGTGCCGCGCGCCAGAATCCGGTCGCCGCGCACGGCCATGGCTTCGACAATGGTTCCCACCCGCGACTCGAACCCCGTGTCATCCATCGTGACGATCTTCCCGCTGTGCAGAATCATCTCGGGATAGCCGAGCGCCGCGGCCACGCTGCCCTCCTGCTGCGCCCACCCCCGCGCGCTTGCCCACAGCAGCAGCGCGCCGATCAATATTCTTCGGTATGCCATCGTTCCGCCTCCTGGTAAAAACCGCTTCGCCCGTTGTTCCCGATTAGTATACCGGAACCGTCCGCAGGAAATGGCGGAGCGTTTTTCCGCCAGGCTTGCATCCCACGTAGCGTTCCAATATTCCTCTTGACCCGCTCCGCGAGGTTTCCATGGGTAACGGTCTGGCGAACTAAAGCGCCACCAGCGAACATTCATCGAAGCGCAGAAAGTATTCCTCGTGGCAACTGCGCCAATCCGGGGGAGGACATATCCATCGGCCTCCCAGGCACTCGACTGGCGGCGCATTCCGGGTGCTCGCGAAATTGCCCATCTCGATCTTCCCGGCAGCGGGATCGAGGCCATTGCCCAGCTGCGGGAGACCGGCCGCAGTTGCTTGACTGGGCGGAGAGGAAAGCAGCGGCAGGGCTCGAGGCCTACCGCCGCAAGCACAATGTCCCCGCAGCGGAAGGCAAAGCTCGCCAAAGTTCGGGCGGGCAGCGAGCGGTCCGCGCACCGGACCCCTTGCCAGGGTGCATGGGGAGAGGGAAGCAGACACAGCCGCCCGGGACTCCGGTTCGAGCCTCCCGGTTTTGGGCAGGCGACCGCTGCCTCGGCCCGGCCGGGCATTCAGAGCGAGGGCGATGCGGCGGACGCTGGCCAGTTAAGGAGAAGCAAGCGGACCGGGAAACGACACGGCGGTGCAGTCAGCGCACCACGCAGACGCCGAGCTTGCGTCAGCGCTCCCGCAAGGTCTTGACCGGAGCGCGGGCGCAGCCGGTTCGAGCGGCCCGCGGGCTCTGTTCCTGCTCGCGCTTCCACGCTTCCCACAGCGCGCCTGCGGGATCATTGCGAGGTTGCAAAGGGCCTATTTGTGCCTTACGCGCCGGTGGAGGGGAAGACGCCGCGCAACTGCTGCACCCCCATCCAGGCGAACAGCAGCACGGTAATGACCAGCACGGCATTGAGCCACCAGCGGCTCCGGAACCCCTCGCCGACCCATTCTGCTTGATTGTTCAGGACCAGCAGCGTCACGGCCAGCAGCGGCATGAAGGCTGCCCCCATCACGGCGTAGGCCAGCTGGATGCGTTCCACCGCCAGCCACAATGTGATCATCGGCACGAGGGCGATGGCAATCAGGAAGCTGCGATAGGCGGGCGTCCGCTTGAGGTCGAGCGAGCGGTACTCCTGCGGCGAGCGCGCCCGGCGCAGCGCCAGATAGTCGGCGAACAGGTACGGTGCGCTCTGCCATACGCCCAGCAGGCTGGTGAAGACCGCGCCCCAGAAGCCGAGCAGGAACAGCCATTTTCCCACCGGCCCCAGGACCAGCTCCAGTTGCTCGGCTAACTGACCGGCCAGCCGCACCCCCGAACCTTCCACCCGGATGCGCGAGCCGATAATGACCATGGCGATGCCGAACAGCGCCGTCAGCGCGTAGCATACGCCCAGGTCGATGCGGCAAAGGCGCACGCCGGCGCTGCCGCGCCGGCCCTTTTCGCGGATCCAGTAGCCGTAAGAGAGCAGCGTTACCGTCCCGCCGACGCCGCCCAGCACGCCCATCATCCAGGGCAGGCCGCCCGGGGGGATGGAGGGAACCGCCAAGCCCTGCGCCACCGCTGCCCAGTCGGGTGCGACCAGTGCCGCCGTAACCAGCACGCAAAAAAACATGATGCCGATGCAGGCCGCCATCAGCTTTTCAAACAGGGCAAAGCCGCCCAGCCAGACCACTCCCAGGCCGGCCAGAGTGTGAATCACGCCCCAGAGGTTCTTCGACGTGGTGGGGTCGCCCAGCGGGATCATGCTGGCTCCGGCCACGCCGCAGGCGGTGATCAGCGCCCCGCCTACAAAAAACGACCACAACAGAAAGTACGGGACGAAGACCCATTGAATCCAGCGACCCAGCCGCGTGATCCAGCCTTCAAGCAGCGTGGTTTCCGTGGCCAACTGCCAGCGGGCGATGCCCTCGTTCAGCGTCCACTTCATGAAGGAGCCGGCCAGCGCCGCCCACAGGATGGCGGTCCCGACGCGCGAACCCGCCAGGCTGGCGGTCAGCAAATCACCCGCCCCCACGCCCGTCGCGGCAACCAGAATCCCCGGACCAACGAGGGCGAACCAGGAGGTGCTGCGGGTTGTCCCTTGGGGAAGGTTCTCCTGCGGAACGGCCATGGCCAGCAATGGTACCATAGCGACTCCAGGCCAGGCGCGGGAAGGGCTGCGCCGGAGCGCCTCTGCTATGATGGATGGCGGACATCCCATGAAGGCCCATGTTTACGTCCGCTTGAAGAGAACGGTGCTCGACCCGCAAGGGCAGGCGATTCTGCACGCCCTGCACGGGCTGGGGCACAAGAATGTCGAAGCCGTGCGGCAGGGCAAGAGCTTTGAATTGCAGCTGGCCAATGGCATGACCGCGGAACAGGCCCGCGCCGAGGTGGAGCGCATCGCCCGGGACGTGCTCACCAATCCGGTGATCGAAGAGTACACCTACCGCATCGAAGAGTAGCCATCATGTGCGGCATCGTTGGATATATCGGCGACAAGCAGGTCGTGCCCGTCATCCTGGAAGGCTTGCAGCGGCTGGAGTATCGCGGCTATGACTCCGCCGGCATCGCCATCGGCGATGGGCAGGGGAAGCTGGAGATTCGCCGCGCTTCGGGGAAGCTGGGCAACCTGGTAAAGGTGGTCCAGGAGAAGCCGCTCGAGGGAACCTACGGCCTCGGTCACACCCGCTGGGCCACGCACGGCCGGCCCACCGAAGAAAACGCTCACCCGCACCGCGACTGCAGCGGCCGGATCGTGGTGGTGCAAAACGGCATCATTGAAAACTATCTCGCGCTGAAGCGCGAGCTGACCGGCCAGGGGCACGCCTTCGCCACCGAGACCGACACCGAGATCGTGGCGCATGTCATCGAGCGCGAGGCCCAAGGGCTGGGCGCCGGTTACCGGCTGGAAGACGCCGTGCGCGCCGGCGTCGGCAAGCTGAAGGGCGTGTACACCATCGTTGTCATCAGCGCGGACGATCCGAATAAGATCGTCGCCGCGCGCCTCGGCCCGCCCGCCGTGGTGGGCGTCGGCGACAAGGAATACTTTGTCGCCTCGGACATCCCGGCGCTGCTGTTCCACACCCGCGACATGCTCTTTCTTGCTGACGGCGAGATCGCGGTGCTGACACGCAGCGGCATCCGCCTGATGGATTTTGAGGGCCACGAGCGAGCGCGCCAGCCCGAGCGCATCACCTGGGATCCGGTGCAAGCCCAAAAGGGCGGCTACAAGCACTTCATGCTCAAGGAAATCTACGAGCAGCCGGAGGCGGTGCGCGACACCACGCTGGGCCGCGTCAGCCTGGAGACCGGACGGGTGATTCTGGACGACTGGCAGTTTACCGCCGAGGAGTTCCGCCGCTTCCGCGACGTGAAGATCGTCGCCATGGGCACGTCCTACTACGCCGGGCTGGTGGGCAAGTTCCTGCTGGAGAAGCTGGCGCGCATCCCGGTGGAGGTCGACTACGGCTCCGAGTTCCGCTACCGCGACCCCCTTGTCGGACCGGAGACGCTGACCATCGTCATCTCGCAGTCGGGCGAGACGGCCGACACCCTGGCAGCGCAGCGCGAGAGCAAACAGAAGGGCTCCAAGACGCTGGCCATCTGCAACGTCGTGGGCAGCATGGTCACTCGCGAGGCCGCCGGGACGCTCTATACCCACGCCGGGCCGGAGATCGGCGTCGCCAGCACCAAGGCGTTTACTTCCCAGATCACGGCGCTGCTGCTGCTGGCGCTGCACCTGGCCCAGGTGCGCGGCACGATTTCCGACGCTGACTCGCTCAAGCTGGTGCAGGAGTTGGCGAAGCTTCCCGGCAAGATGCGCGACCTGCTGGAGCGCGCGCCGGAGACGGACGAGCTGGCGCGGCAGTTTTTTAAAAGCCGCCATTTTCTATACCTCGGGCGCGGCATCCACTACCCCATCGCGCTCGAAGGCGCGCTCAAGCTCAAGGAAATTTCTTATATCCACGCCGAGGGGTACCCCGCGGGCGAAATGAAGCACGGGCCCATTGCGCTCATCGACGAGGAGATGCCGGTGGTGGTCATCGCCACGCGCGAACAGGGAAACCAAGCCAGCGAACTCGGCTATGAGAAGGTCCTGAGCAACATCCAGGAGGTCAAGGCGCGCTCCGGGATTGTCATCGGGGTGGTGACCGAGGGCGACAAGGACGTGCGCGAGGCCGCCAACCACGTCCTGGAAGTGCCCGCCGCGCCGGAACTGCTATCGCCGATCCTGGAAGTGATCCCGCTGCAACTGCTCGCCTACCACATCGCCGTGCGGCGCGGCTGCGACGTGGACCAGCCCCGCAACCTCGCCAAGTCCGTCACCGTCGAGTAAGATCCGAGCCGCGACTGTCAGGGAGCGACCGCACAACCAACATGAACCACCGCGAACGGTTGAAGCAAATCCTGTGCGAGAAATCGGTCCAGCGCGGGGAGTTTATTCTCTCGTCCGGCAAGAAGAGCGACTACTACCTCGATGCGCGGCGGACGACGCTCGACGCCGAAGGCGCGCTGTGCACCGGCATGGCGGTGCTGGAGCTGATCCGCACGCTGTCGCCGCAGCCCAGAGCCATCGGTGGCCCCACGCTGGGCGCCGACCCGATCGTCGCCGTGGTGGCGGCGCTGAGCGCGCAGCAGGCCGCCGAGACGAAGCTCCCGCCCATCTCCGCGTTCATTGTGCGGAAGGAAGCAAAGCAGCACGGGATGCAGCAACTCATCGAGGGCTGGCGCGGCCAGCCGGGCGACCCGGTGGTCCTCGCGGAGGACACCTGCACCACCGGCGGCTCGCTCCTCAACGCGATGCAACAAGTCCGGGCCGCCGGGATGAACGTCATCGCGGCGGTGTGCCTGATCGACCGCGAAGAGGGCGGGCGCGCGGCCATC
>DATMAF010000206.1:0-6130 GCA_035560315.1 Terriglobia bacterium
TGGCGGGGGACGCGCTCCGCCGGAGGAACGAATGCCGAATCCGAAACGAAGACACTCTCATTCCCGGCAGGGCAAGCGCCGGGCGCATGACTTTCTGACCGCCCCGGGCCTGGACAGTTGTCCGCAGTGCCACGAAAAGCGGCTGCCGCACCACGCCTGCCCCAAATGCGGTTACTACAAGGGGCGCCGCGTGATCGAAGTCAAGACCGTCTAGACCGCCTCCATCCTTCCGCCCGGCAACTCTTGGCGCAGGGCGGCCGGGCAGTGCTGGCATGTCGGCTTTCATTCCGACCATTGCAGTGGACGCCATGGGCGGCGACCAGGCGCCCCGTTCCGAGGTGGAGGGGGCGGTGATGGCCGCTGCGGAAGGCTCCGTCCGGGTGATCCTGGTGGGCCCGCAGGAGATTCTCCGCAAAGAACTGGCGCGGCAGGATACGGCCGGGCTGGCGGTGGAAATCGTTCATGCCAGCCAGGCCATCGCCATGCAGGAAAGCGCCGCCCGCGCCGCGCGGCAAAAGCGCGATTCCTCCATCCGCGCCGCGGCCCGGTTGGTCAAGGAAGGAACGGCGCAGGGGATCGTCAGCGCGGGAAACACCGGCGCCGTCATGGCCACGGTGAAGATGGTGCTGGGCGCGCTGCCCAGCGTGGACCGGCCCGCCCTGGCCGCGGTCTTCCCCGCGCTCCAGGACGGCGGCAAGCCGGGAACCGTGCTGATCGATGTGGGCGCCAATGTGGATTGCAAACCGGAGCAGTTGGGACAGTTCGCCGTCATGGGGGCGGCCTATTGCCGGCTGCTGCTGCAAGTCCCGGAGCCGCGCGTCGGGCTGCTCTCCATCGGCACGGAGCAAGGCAAGGGCAACGAGCTGACGCGGGAAACGTACCGCTTGCTCGAGCGGCTGCCGCTGCGTTTCGTGGGGAACGTCGAAGGCCGCGACCTCTTCAACGGCTCGGTGGATGTGGTGGTCTGCGACGGCTTCACCGGCAACGTGGCGCTGAAAATCAGCGAGGGGCTGGCCGAGGCCGTGCAGAGGGTGCTGCGCCACTCCATGCTGCGGGCAAGAACCGGCGGCCGGGGGCGGAGTTCCGCAGAGGAATCCCTGGCGCAGGCGATCGAATCGCTTTCGCGCCACATGGATTACTCCGAAACGGGCGGGGCTTCCTTGCTGGGCGTCAAAGGCGTCTGCACCATCGGGCACGGCAGCTCCAGCCCGCGCGCCATCAAGAACGCGATCCGTTTGACCCGGGAAGTCATCGCCGCGCGCCTGAACGAAACCATGGAAGCGGAACTCGGCAAACGGTACTCGGCCAGCGATTGGAAGCGTCCGACCGCCGGCGGTTCCCGGGCCTGAGGCCCCAGCGAGCCATGCGGCGTCAACGCGAACGAGAATAAACCATGAATTCGCCCACCATCGCGCTGCTGTTTCCGGGGCAAGGATCGCAGGCGCCCGGCATGGGGCGGGAGCTGGCGCAAACTTTTCCCGCCGCGCGGCAGACCTTTGAAGAGGCCGATGCGGCCCTGGGGTTTGCACTCTCCCGGCTGTGCTTTGAAGGCCCCGCCGAGCAGTTGCAGTTGACGGCCAACACCCAGCCCGCGATCCTGGCCTGCTCGGTGGCCGCCTTCCGGGTGCTGTCCGAACACGGTCTGCGTTTTTCCTATGTGGCCGGGCACAGCCTGGGAGAGTACTCGGCTTTGGTGGCGGCCGGCGCCCTGCCGTTCGCGGAGGCCCTCCGCACGGTGCGCCATCGCGGCCAGTACATGCAGGAAGCGGTGCCCCTGGGGGCCGGCGCCATGGCCGCCGTGCTCGGTCTGGGCATTGACCAGGTCGAAGCGATTTGCCGCTGGGCCTCCCAGGGCGAAGTCGTCTCGCCCGCCAACCTCAACACGCCGGAGCAGATCGTCGTCGCGGGACACGCCGCCGCCGTCCAGCGCGCCGTGGAGCAGGCTCTGGCCGCCGGCGCCAAACGCGCCATCCCGCTGGCGGTCAGCGCGCCCTTCCACTGTTCGCTGATGCGGCCGGCGCAGGAGCGGCTCCGGCCCGAACTGGAGGCGCTCCCCCTTCAAGACCTCGCCGTGCCGCTGGTCAACAATGTCCGGGCCGAAATCGTCCGCAGCGCCACGGAGGCACGACAAGGCTTGATCGACCAGATTCCTTCGCCGGTGCTCTGGGAGCCGGGAATCCGCAAGCTGATCGGCCAGGGGGTATCGCACTTCATCGAGGTCGGGCCGGGGCGCGTGCTGACTGGCATGATGCGTCAGATCGACCGCGCGGCCGCGGCGTTGAACGTCGAAGACGCCAAAAGTCTTGCCAAGACCCTGGCGGCGCTGCGCTCTGCGGAGGCAACGAACTGATGCCGTGGACCGACCAAGTCGCCTTTGTAACCGGAGCGTCGCAAGGCATCGGACGGGCCTGCGCCGCGGCGCTGGCCGGGGCCGGAGCGCGCGTGGCGGTTGCCAGCCGCAACCTGGAGCAACTGCAAGCCCTCGCCGAGGAAATCGCACAACGCACCGGCGCGCCGGACCGCATCCTGCCCCTGAAGATGGACGCCAGCCAGGAGGAGGAGATCGCCCAGGCGTTCGAGAAAGCCCAGGAGCAGCTCGGGAAGATTGACATCCTGGTGAACAACGCCGGAATCACCCGCGACGGCCTGGCCGTGCGCATGAAGCGCAAGGACTGGGACGAGGTGCTCACGACCAACCTCACGGCGTATTTCCTGTGCATCCAGCAGGCGCTGCCGGGCATGGCCAAGCGGCGCTACGGCCGCATCATTAACATCTCGTCGGTCGTCGCGTACCTGGGCAACGCCGGGCAGGCCAACTATGTGGCTTCCAAGGCCGGCATCGTGGGCCTGACGCGCGCGCTGGCGCAGGAGTATGCTTCGCGCAACATCACCGTGAACGCCGTCGCTCCCGGCTTCATCGAGACCGCCATGACGGCGAAGATGACGCCGGAGGCGCGCGAAAAGCTGGCGGGCCGCATTCCGCTGGCGCGGCTCGGCCAGCCCGCCGACGTGGCTCACGCCGTAAAATTTCTGGCCTCCGAAGAGGCCGGCTACATCACCGGACAGGTGCTGCACGTAAACGGAGGTCTGTTCCTCGGCGGTTGATCCTACGCCGGCCGCCCGCACGGTTTGTGCAACGAGCACTCCCCAGCCGGCTTCGAGGGGATTGCCAACCGCAAGGGCGGCAGAGGCCTTTGTCCGCCGGGCGGCTTTTTCTTTTCGATGGATCGGAGTAAACTGGCTCCAACCTGCCGCCGAGCGGGGGCAGGGATTGGCAGGCCGAATGGCACGGCCGTGTGAAAGAGGGTCCCGTGAAGTTCCAGAACAGTTGCGTATTGCGCGCCCCGTCGCAGAAGCTGTGGGCGTTTTTGACCGATATCCCCAGCGTCGCCCGCTGCCTGCCCGGCGTGGAAGAGGTCAGCGCCACGGAGCAGAATCAGTATGCCGGGGTGATTTCCGTCAAGGTGGGCGTGGTCAAGCTGCGGCTGGCCGGCAGGATCACCATTGAACGCATGGATGCGGAAAGCCGCGTCGCTTCGATGCGCGTGGAGGCCGCGGACCAGAAAGTCAACGGCATGGTGCGGGGCCTGCTCACCATGAATCTGGAACCTCTGGCGGCCGAGGAAACCCGGCTCAATGTAGAAACCGATGTGAACCTGTTCGGCAAAATCGGGGAGTTTGGCCAGCCCATGATCAAGAAGAAAGCCGACCAGATGATGACCGAGTTCGCCGGCAACGTAGCGGGCATGGTGGGCGCCGCTCCCGCCCAGGACCGGCCGCGGACGGGATCGATTCTCGGCCTTTCAAACTAGCCAGTCCGAGCCTGCTGGCGCGGCGGCAATACCCCGCTCGAGCGCTCTCACGCCCGCCCTTTTCTGACTTCCAGCCAGCCACCACCAGGAACCGAAATCCCGCCGGCGGTGCCTCTCCTGCCCTTCCCTTCCGCTGCGCGCGTTTTTTTAGAAGCCGGGGAATGGATGTGGTATATCATACAGCCCATGCCGGACGCCATCCGTTGAGCATGCGCTGGGAAAATGCATGCTGCGGCCGGAGCGGGCGGGAAAGGAATCGAAGCCACCAACAGGGTTGCAAACGCACGCTGGCCGTTTCACCCGGCGGAGCAGAGAGGAAACGAGGCGCCATGAACCCAGAATCCGGCTCAGCGCGGAAGTTTACGACGGTGGGCTTTCTCTGGGCCACCCAGGTGGTTTCCTTCATGATCCGTTACGCCTTGGGCATCGTGGCCCCGACGCTGATGAGTCTGTATCACATCTCGCCGGAAACCATGGGATACATCCTATCCGGCTGGAACTGGGCCTACACCGGAGCGCTGCCGTTCGTGGGGCCGGTCGTGGACCGCTTTGGCCCCTGGATCACCATGGGCGGGGGGACCATCGTCTGGGGACTTTCAACTGCGGCGCTCCCCCTGGCCGCCACCGCCGCCGCGCTCTTCGCCATGCGGTTCCTGTTCGGTTTCGGCCACAGCATGCTGATTCCGACGACCTCCACCTCGGTCTCCCGCTGCTTTCCCGCCCAGGAGCGGGCGCGGGCCATTGCGGTGGCGTTCTCCGGCAACCAGGTGGGGCTAGCCATCGGCGCGACCGTTTCCGCTTACATCATGGCCCGGCTGGGGTGGCCGGCGGTGTTTTATTTCCTCGGCGGCCTGAGCTTGGTGCTGGGTCTGGCCTGGTTCCTGTTCTTCCCGGACAAGAGCATTGGCCGGGTCTCCGATCCCCGGGAAGGCCCGCCCGGCACCCCGGCTCCACAACGCGTGGCATGGACCTCCCTGCTGGCCTATCGCTCCACCTGGGGCATTGCCTTCGGCCAGTTCGGATACCTGTACGCCTATTACTTCTTCATCAGCTGGCTGCCGACCTACCTGGTGCGGGAGCGCCAGATGACGGTGCTGGCCACGGGCATCTTCGCCGCCCTGCCGTTCTGGGTCGGGATGCTGGGAACGCTGGGGGGTGGCTGGCTGGGGGACTATCTGATCGCGCGCGGGGTCTCCACGACCGTTTCCCGCAAGAGCATCATCGGGTTCGGCCTGAGCGGCTCGACAGTCTTTGTCCTCAGCGCCGCGTTTGTGAACCAGGCCTGGGCGGCTGGGCTGCTGCTGACGCTTTCGGTGGGCTTCCTGCGGCTGGCGACCGGCTCTTGCAATTCCACACCCATCGATTTGGCCCCGCGCTCGGCGGTGGGCTCGCTCACCTCCATTCAGAACTTCTTCGGCAATGCCGGCGGCCTGCTGGCTCCCATCGTGACCGGCTACATTGTCGGCAATACGGGTTCCTTCGTCTACTCGCTGGTGGTCGCCGGCGGCATGGCCCTGTTCGGCGCCGTCTGCTACGTGTTTCTGGTCGGCAATCTGGAAACCGGCCGCATCCAGCCGACGCCCTCCGGCGTCCTGAGCCAGAAGCTGGCGGCGTAACGTTCTCTTGCAAAGAAGAGACCGGGCAGGCCCCCGGGGCCTGCCCTGCCGATTGTCCCCCCGCCGCTAGGAAACGACGATCACCACAACAGCTTCAGCGCAAACTGCACCTGCCGCGAAGTGTTCGAGGTGGAGTTGATCGTTCCCGCATTGCCGACCTTGGCCCCGCTGGCGTTGAACAGGTTGTTGGCCGGCGGCCCGAAGTTGGCGCGGTTCAGGACGTTGAAGAACTCCGTTCGGAACTCCAGACTCACCGACTCGGTCAGCGAGCTCCGTTTTGCGATGGCCGGATTCCAGGTCATCGACCCGGGGCCGATCAAGGTATTCCGTCCCAGATTGCCGAATTCAAACGTGCCGGAAGGCAAATAGGCATCCAGGTTGATGTAGGCATTGGGATCGCGGCCACCGGAAAGAACCACCTCGCCGTGGAAGTTCGGATTGACGTTCGGGGAGCGCGGATTGACCGCCAGATCACGCTGCGGGTTTGAGATGCTCTGGGTGGGATTTTGCGGCTGCCCGGTGCGCATGTTGACGACTCCGCTGGTCCGCCAGCCGGAGAGCAAAATCCCCGCCAGGCCGCCCAGGCCCTGGCCAAGAGGAATCTCGTAGGAGTAGTTGAAATTCAGGGCATGGGCAAAGTGATAGCCGCTCAAGCCCCACTGCGCGCTGGGTTCGTAGGGGATTTTCTGCCGTCCCCCGCCA
>DATMAF010000207.1:0-2761 GCA_035560315.1 Terriglobia bacterium
TGGTGCGGCGGGATGCTCGAATCCGGCGTCGGCCGGGCTCACAACATCGCGCTTTCGACGCTCCCCAACTTCGTGCTGCCCGGGGATGTCTCCGCCAGCCGCCGCTACTGGAGCCAGGATGTGATCCAGCCGGAAGTGACGGTGTCGCCGCGCGGGACAATCACCGTTCCCTCCGGACCCGGACTCGGCTACGAACCAGACCGGGACCGGATCGCGCGGCTGACCGTGCGAGAGGAATCCTTTCCATGAACCCGGTTGCCGAGGCGCCTCCCGCCTCCTCCACACCCACGCGCCCGGCGCTGGCGCGCGCCTACGCCGCCGTCAGCGCCGCCACGTTTTTCTGGTCGAGCAACGTGGTGGCCGTGAAATATATCCTGCGGGACATGCCGGCGTTTCCGGCCGGACTGCTGCGGATCGCCCTGGCGGCGCTGACGCTGCTCTGCCTCCGTCTGGCGCAGCGCCAGCCGTTCTCCATCCGGGCCGCCGATCGCGGCGCGCTCTTCGGATTGGGCATCGCAGGCATCGGCTGGAGCTTCCTGCTGTTCACCGCCGCCCTCCGGCACACCAGCGTGGCGCACGCCGTCTTCATCGGCGCGCTGACCCCCCTCGGCGTGCTGCTGCTGGCCCGCTGGCAACATCAGGAGCGCATCACGGCCGGCAAGCTTGCGGGTCTGCTGATCTGCCTTTTGGGAGTGGTGCTGCTGGCCCTTGACAAATCCCACGGCGCCGAAGCCGGATGGCTGGGCGATTTGCTGGCCTTCGGCGGCATGTGGTGCTTCGCCTACTTCACCGTCGCCAGCAAGCGGCTGGCGGCGCATTATGACGCCGTTTCGCTGGTGACCTACGCTTTCCTCATCGCCGCCCTGTTTTGCCTGCCGTTTCTTTTCTGGTCGCTGGCTGCGATTCCCTGGACGCAGCTCCGGCTGACCACCTGGCTGGCGCTGTTCTATTCCGCAACCTTTGGTTCGGCGGGCGCGTACCTCACCTACTACTATTCCTTGCGCACGCTGACAGCTTCCCAAGCCGCCGCCTTCCAATATGTCCAACCCGTGCTGGCGACCTGCTTTGGAGTCCTCTTCCTGGCGGAAAGCTGGGGCGCGGGATTCGCTCTTGGCGCGGCCTTCATCCTTTCGGGGATGCTGTTGGCCGAGCGCCGCTAGCCCCGCGCTTCTCGCACACGGCAAAAAAAACCGGCGTGCAAACGGTTCCCGGCTTCGGCGCATCGAAGCCTGCGACCGGCCGATTTTCTCTTGACGATCGCGGCCGCCGTTGCTAGCATGGGGCCAGTTCGTAACGGGAACGGCGGGGAACTGCCTGCGGCCCATCGGGTGGCAAGGGTTTCCTCGCATTGTGGTGGGTAGAAAACGAGTCTAGTTGAACGCGAATTGAACATCAGCGCCAGCCGGCGTATCCGTGTCTGCCGCTGCGAAACCGCAGCGGGTTGGCGTTGAAAAATATGAATTTTGGCGGACGCGATGGAGGTCGCATCGCGCGGGTCTACTGTGGCTTGCTCGGGTGTGGCGCGAGGGGAGAGCTGTTTTCGCGGACGCCCCGCGGCGGTGGTTCTCCGCGCAAGGCGGCCGGCGCGCCGGCGCATCCGGATGGACGCTGAATCCAGAAAGGGGAGGGGACCATGAAGCGCATCGGGGCCGTTCTGGGATTCCTGGCGTTGTTCGCCGCCTCATTGCGGGCGGACACCTTTGAAACCCGCTACTACAATGGAAACATGAGTCCCGCCAACGAAGTGGGGCCCATTGCGGGAAACAACTCTTCGGGGCAGGCAACCATCACGGTGGTGGTTCGCCGCGATGACGGGGGAAACATCGTGGCTGGCACGGTGCATTTTGACATCGATTACAACTTCCCCGCTCCCGTGGTGGTGCGCGGTCTGCACATTCACGAGGGTGGGGCGGGGGTCAACGGCCCGATCCGGATCGACACCGGAATCACGCCCAGCGCCACCGTTGCGGCGCAGGGAGCGGGCAACCTTTTCCGGACGGTGGAGGTGACGGGCGGTGCGGCCTTGACGGCGCTCAGCGGCCTGCTGGCCAACCCCGCCGGCTTTTATGTCAATCTGCACACCACGGAACACACCGGCGGGCTGATGCGCGACCAGCTTCAGGTCGCGGCCCAACCCAACCCCGTGGTCTTCGACAATGGGGTGGTCAACAACGCCAGCTTCGCCGCCGGAACCAATCCGGTTGCGCCCGGCTCCATTGCGGCGGTGTTCGGCAAGTACCTGAACTCCGGCCCGGCGGCGCTCTTCACTGGTTTCGACAACAATGGCCGGCTGCTCCGGGCTCTGGGGGGAACGCAGGTGACCGTGAACGGCATCGCCGCGCCGATCTTTTATTCCACCTTTGGACAGCTCGGAATCCAGATTCCAGTGGAGCTGGCGGGCCAGACCTCGGCGACGCTGCAAGTCAGCGTGGGCGGCAAGACCAGCGTCTCCCGAACGATCCCGCTGGCCGGCGCCGCGCCGGGCTTGTTCGCCGCGAATCAGGCCGGCACTGGCCCCGCGGCAGCGCTGCATGAGGACGGCGTTACGCCGGTGACGGCTTCGAACCCCGCGCTCCCCAACGAGGTGGTGGTCTTGTTCGGCACCGGGCTGGGCGCAACGAGCACCCCGCTGGAAACCGGCGCCCCCTCCACGGGCAATCCGGTTGCCGCGCCGCCGGCGGTCACCATCGATGGCGTCGCGGTAACGCCGGAGTTTGCCGGCCGCGCCCCAACCTTTGTCGGGCTGGATCAGGTGAACGTT
>DATMAF010000208.1:0-3472 GCA_035560315.1 Terriglobia bacterium
TCCCGCAGCGGCAGCGCGGCCTGCGGAGGGCTTGCGGCCGGAGCGCCCTCCACCACCACCGTGATCTCGCCGAGAATCCGCGGCCGGAGCCGCAGAAGCTCCAGCACCTCCGCGCAGCAGCCCCGCAGGAATTCCTCATGCGCTTTGGTCATCTCCCGGGCCAACGCGATCCGGCGGTCTCCCAGGATCTGCCGCAGTTCAGCCAGGGTCTCCAGGATCCGGTGGGGCGCTTCAAAAAAAACGGATGCCCCCGGATAGCCGCCCAATCCCTCCAGAAATTTTCGCCGCTGCTGGCGCTTGGGAGGAACGAATCCCAGGAACTGGAAGGGCTGCGCCGGAATTCCCGAGGCGACCAGCGCGGCGATCACCGCGGTCGGGCCGGGAACGGGGATCACCGCGATCCGGCGCTCGATGCATTCCCGCACCAGCCGGTAGCCCGGATCGGAGATGGCCGGCATTCCGGCGTCAGAGACCAGCGCCACCGACTGGCCGGATTCCAGCCGGCGGATCAGTTCCGGCCCTCTGGTTTTTTCATTGTGCTCGTGGTAGCTGGTGCTGCGCGTCTTGATGTGGTACCGATTGAGCAGCTTCTGGGTCTGGCGGGTGTCCTCGCAAGCGATGACGGCGCACTCGCGCAGCGTCCGCACGGCCCGCCACGTGATGTCTTCCAGGTTCCCGATCGGCGTGCCCACCAAAAAGAGTTTTCCGGCTTCGTTGCGGTCCACGCCGCCGGCGCTCTCACCGGCTTGCTTTGCCATTCGCCTTCCCAGGCGCTGGATCCCAGCCCCCTTCAGAATAGCATAGCGTCCGCGAGGGCGCGGTTGACACTGAGAAAGCGGAGTTGCTAGGATGCATCGGTGACGGAAGTTCGCGCACGCGGCTCGCTCTCCCACGGAAGGAATTGCGGTTGCGCAAGGAGTGAAACGAAGCCTTGGCCCGATTAACGCGGCACCAGATGAAGCAGGACGACCTCGGCGCCCAACTGGCCGCGGCGATGGAATTCTCGCTGAGCCACAAGCGAACCATCGGGCTGGTGGCGCTGGTCTCCCTGGGGGTCGTGGCGATCGGCCTGGGAAGCTGGCTCTACGTCCGCAGCCGGCAGCAACAGGGGGCCGCCGCCTTTGAGAAGGCGCTGAATACCTATCATGCCCCGGTGCTTCCCGCCCCGCCGCAGATGGCAGACCTGGAGTCCTATACCACCGACACGGCAAAGAATACCAAGGCGCTGGAGGCGTTCCAGGCGGTGGCGCGGGACTACTCCTTCTACGCCGTGGGACGCATGGCCCGCTACTACGCCGCCATCTGCCTGCGGGATCTGGAGCGATACCCCGAAGCGGAAAAAGAGTTTCAAGCCTTGTCGCAACTGGGCGACCGCCGGCTGGCGTCCCTGGCCAAGCTGGGCCTGGCCAGCGTCTACGCGCTCACCAATCGCCCGAAGGACGCCGAGGCCATCTATAAGGACCTGGAGTCCAACCCCACGGAAACCGTTCCCAAGCTGACCGCGCTGGTGGCGCGCGCCGACCTGTACCGGCAAACCAACGCCGCCGAGGCCTCCGCCTTGTATCGCCAGATTCAGGCGGACTATCCGAACACTCCGGCCGCCGATTACGCCGGCGCCATGCTGAACCTGGTGCCGCAGTAGGGCGGCGGGGTTCGCCTGCCGGCTGTCCGCCGCGGCGCTGGCCCTCAAGAATCCATGCGGGAATTTGCCGTCAAGCCGGAACAAAGCCGCGGCCGGCGCTTTGCCGAGCCGCCCCATCCCTACCGCAATGACTACCAGCGCGACCGCGACCGGGTGGTGCACTCCCGCGCCTTCCGCCGCCTGGAAAACAAAACCCAGGTCTTCACGACGCGCTTCTCCGACCACTTTCGCAACCGCCTGACGCACACCATCGAAGTGGCCCAGATCGCCCGCACGGTGGCCGGCTTCATGGGTCTGAACGAAGATCTGGTCGAGGCCCTGGCGCTGGCTCACGACATCGGCCACCCGCCCTTCGGCCACGCCGGAGAAAAGCGCCTCGATCAGATCATGCAGCGGCACGGCGAGCGCTTCGACCACAATGTGCACGCGCTGCGCATCGTGGAATCGTTTGAGCAGCGGTATGCCGAGTTTCCGGGGCTGAATCTGACCTTTGAGGTGCGGGAAGGCATCATCAAGCACTCCCGCGATTACGCCCCGGAGCAGTATCCCGAACTGGCCGAATACTGCCTCGACCAGCGGCCCCCGCTGGAGGCGCAACTGATCGACTTGGCCGATGAAATCGCCTACCACACCGCCGACCTCGATGACGGCATGGAAGCCAAGCTGCTGACGCTGGACTCCGTGCGGGAGGGGCTGCCGCTGTTTGAGCATTTCTTCCAGCCCGTCCAGAAGCGATTCCCCTCCGCCCCTCCCAAGCTGCAATTCAACGAAGCGCTCAAAGCGCTCCTGAACCATCTGGTCACGGACTTGATGGAGCATTCCCTCGCCGTCGTGGAAACGCTGCGGCTGCGCTCGGTCGAGGAGGTGCGCCAGCAACCAACCCGGCTGATGGGATTCAGTCCAGCGGTGGAGCCGCAGACCCGCCAGATCCGCTCCTTTCTCTACCAGCATCTGTACGATCATCCGGCGCTGGCGCAGGAAAAGGAGCAGGGCGCCGCGATGATCGAGGAGCTGTTCGACTTCTACTTGCAGCATCCCGAACGGCTCCCCCGGAGCTACGCCGAGCAGGCGCAGCAGGGGCCGGCGCATCGCGTGGTCTGCGACTATATCGCCGGGATGACCGACCCCTTTATCCGCAAACTGCACCAGGAGCACATCGGAGGCGCCGCTTCCTCCGGCAACTCGGCCGCCGGCTTTCTGGCGGGCTGATTTGTGGCCGCCGCCGCCATCCCGTATAATGGGTGTGGGGTTGGCTCCCGGAGGCTGGGCCATGTTCATTGACATCCACGATCTGGAGCGGGACAAGCTGCTCTTTGCGCGGGAATTTCCCGCGGGACGCATTGACCTGGGAGAGGATGCCACGATCGTCGAGCCGCTGGCCGCCGAAGGCGTGGCGGAGATTGTGGACCTCGAAATCCACCTCCAGGGGCATTTGCGCACCACCGTGGAGGTCGCCTGCGCCCGCTGCCTGGAAGCCACCCGCTGGCCGGTGGATAAGGAGTTCGACCTGTACTATCGCCCGGTGCAGACCATCGCCCGCGAGGAAGAAGTGGAGATTGACGACGCGGAGCTGGAGATCGGCTTTTATCAGGGCGACGGGCTGCTCCTGGAAGATGTCCTGGCCGAGCAGGTGCTGCTGGACTTGCCCATGAAGAGCCTGTGCCGACCCGATTGTCACGGGCTGTGTCCGCAATGCGGCCAGAACTGGAACCTGGGACCGTGCCACTGCCCCCCGCCCGCGCGCGATCACCGCTGGGCGGCCCTGGAACAGTTCAAGAAATAGCCCCGCCGGCCGAGGCGCGGCGGAACGAGGAGAAGACGTGGCGGGGG